>JACZSI010000001.1 GCA_022574265.1 Chloroflexota bacterium
GCGTCGACGAAGGTCGCGCTCAGCGTGACGTTCGTTCCCTCCGTGGTCGCCTGGTCGGCGCCTGCGGCCACGACGGGAGCGTCCTGGACGTCGACGACCAGCGTGTCGCTCCCGACGGCGCCGTCGTCGTCGGTGACGGTCACGGTCACGGTGAACAGGCCGTCGGTGGCGTACGTATACGAGCCGCTGACGGTGCCGAGGGCCTGGTCGAGCGTGCCCGTGGCGACCGGCGAGCCGTCGCCCCAGTCGATGGACGCGATGTGCGTGTCGGCCGTGCCGGCGTCGGTGAACGTCGCCAGCTGGGCGCTGAGCGTCGCGTCAAGCAGCAGCGATGTGTTGGGCGCAGCGTCGACGACCGGGGTGGCGTTGCCGACGGTGACCGTCATGGAGTCGCCGCCGAAGAGGGCCTTGTCGTCGGTCACCGTCGCCGTGGCCACGAAGATTCCATCGTCGGCGTAGGCGTGGGAGCTGACACCGGTGTTGAGGACCTGGTCGGCGGTCCCTGTGGCGACGGTACCGTCACCCCAGTCGATGGACGCGGTGAGCGTCTCCAGCACGTTGAGGTCCGAGAACGTCGCGTCGAGGCTGACCGTTGCGCCCTCGAGGACGGCGAGGTCCGCGCCGACGGTGACGACGGGCGCGACCTGCAGCGCTACCCCGGCGAAGGCGCCGTTGACCCGCCCGTGGCCGAAGGTGTTGTCGGCGCCGCCTACCCCGAGGTCGTCGGCGGTGTCGGTGATGGCCGTGCGCAGCGCCGCGCGGTCGGCGGTTGGGTCGTCGCCGGCCTCGCCGGCGAGCAGGTCGGGGCGCATCTGCAACAGGAGCGCGGCGAGCCCCGCGACGTGCGGAGCGGCCGCGGACGTCCCGAAGAAGGTCTTGGGGAAGGCGCCCGCGCCGGTGACGGCGACGCCGTCGATGGCGGTGACGTCGGGCTTGAGCGCGCCTCCCGCGGGGCCCTGACTGCTGAAGGGCTCGATGGTGTCGTGGCCGTCGTCGTCCGCGTCGATGGCACCGACGGAGAGGACGCCGCCGCCGGCATCCGACTGGGCGGGGACGCTGCCGGCGACGGTGTTGTAGTTGAACCGCGCCCCGCCGGCGAAGGGAAGGCCCCCCGACTGGACGAACATCTCCAGGACATGAGGGGGGGAGGAGGCGTTCAAGAAGTTCTGGACGAGCACGTCGTAGGTCTTGGTCACGCCCGAGGCGTTCGTGAACGCGATGACCTCGCTGGGCTCCCCCGTTCCGGTGTCCGCGTGGTTGTCGTCGCCGCCCACCGCGACCACCGGTCCGGTGGGGAACTCTCGCAGGAAGAGATCGTAGTCGGTCGTTGCGGCGCCGAAGTCGTCGTCCCAGGTGAGGCGGATCACGATCGTCCCACCAGGTGCGACCGCTACCTGGTTCGCGGCGCGCGTTCCCAGGCTCTGGGCGTCGGTGGTCTTCGCGGTCGCCTTGAACTCGTGGAGCCGGCCGGCCACGTTCGTGAAGGGGGCGCCGTCGACGCCCGAATCCACGTACGTCTCCTCGTAGTGTCGAAGCGCGTGGTTCCCGGCCGACGTCGCGTACGCCCGGATGGGGTTGGCGGCGTTCGTCAGCGCGGCGGCGGTGTTCGTCGATACGTCGCTCGACTGGTCCGTTGGCCTGGCGAAGAAGCCGATGTCGTCGATGACGACGTCGCTGACGCTGGCGAGGTAGTCCACCGCAGCCATGAACTCAAGCGTCGTGGAGAAGTTGGCGAACCGGAGCTGCGCGCCGGGGGCGATGTCGTGGATGATCTCCAGGATCGCCGTGCCCTCGGCGCCGACCCCGCCGTCGAGGCCCGCTTCGAGGTCGCCGTCGGCGCGGAAGGACGTTGAGATGACCCCGTCGCTGGTCGCGGTCAGCTTGCCGCCCCCATCGCGCGTCTCGGACGTCGCCGGCAGGTCGCCGGAGCCCACGGCCGACAGCAGTCCGGCGATGCCGTCGGAGATGACGCCGACCGTCACGCCGGTGCCGTCGACGCCCTGGGCCGCGCGCAGATCGTCGAAGCTCAGGATCGAGTCGCCCGCCGTCAGGGCAGAGCCGGCGTTGACGAAGCCGTAGACCGGCGGTGTGACTGAGCGGACGCCAGCCAGGTCCGCGACCTGCGCCAGGACGCCAAGCGGCACGTGCGCCTGGACGGTGCTCCCGTCCTCGGACTCGCGCTCGATGACCACGCCGAGGGACGTGAGCGCGGCGCGCAGCGCGTCGTCGATCGCCGCGACGTGGATGTACGTCTGCACGCCGTCGCCGGTGATTCGGACGATGCCGGCCGTGAGGTAGGCGGCGCTCGGGGAGCTCGGCTCGGCTAGCGCTGCTGCGTAGCCGGCCGGTGCGGCGGGGGCGTACTCGAACGCCTCGAGGAGGACGACGAGCGGCCCCGACAGCTTCGACGGTGGCTTCGCGGGCGGCTCGTGGTCCGCCGCGCTCGCCGTCACGAGCGCGAGCGCCGCGGCCGCGAGGGCGGCGGTCAGCGCGAGCGCGAGTCGGGCCGGCGGGTGGTGGGGCATCTATCTTCATCCGATCGACCGGATCGGGTCTGGGAGCGGCGCGTACCGTAGCGGCTCCGGGTGGGGATTGCATCTCCGTGCGGTAGCCTATGGACTGCGACGGAAGCGGGAGGCGCGACGATGCCGGACCTGACCATCAACGGCTACAAGCACCACTACGAGGAGGTGGGCGACGGTCCGCCGATGGTGTTCATCGCCGGCACGCGCTTCGATGCCGCGCGGGACTGGGTCCCCTACATGCGGGAGAACGCCGCGGGGTTCCGCGTCGTGATGCCCGACCCGCGCGGGCTCGCCGATAGCGAGCACACCACCGACGTGGCGCCGCAGGACTGGGTGCGCGACCTGGGCGCGCTGCTCGACGGCCTCGGCATCGACGCGGTGCACCTGGCGTCGGAGACCCTCGGCACGCGCATCGCCACGCGCTTCGCCTACGAGCACCCGGAGCGGGTGCGGAGCCTGGTCTTGAACGGCGTCATCGCCTACAGCTACGCGGGGGGCGACGACGAACGGCGCGGGCAGACCGACGGTATGCCCGCCGATCGGCTCGAGCAGCTGACGCACTACCACGGCGCGGACGCTCTCGCCGTGAACGACTTCTACCTCGACCTGCACGCCGACCCGGCTTTCCACGACTACTACGACCTGCGGAAGATCGCGGCCGACGTGCGCGCGCCCGTGCTGCTGCTCCGAGGCGACGTCGACGACCAGCGCCACCCGGTGCAGCACTCGGTGGACCTGCACGGGCTGTTCCCCGACTCCCGGCTCGCGATCTTCGCGGGCACGCCCTTCAACGCGATGCGCCATCGGCCGGCGGAGTCGTGGGCGCTGATCCGCGAGCTGACTGAGGGCGCGGCGACGTAGGGGCGCACGGCGTGCGCACGCGCTAGCGCCGCAGGGGCGCGAGCGCCATGACCAGCGGCACCGGCGCCATGATCGCCGCCGACAGGAAGAACACCGAGGCGCGGTCGCCCGTCACGCTGACCAGCAGGCCCGCGAGCAGCGGCGCGATGAGCCCGGCGACGAAGCTCGTGGCGAACATGAAGCCCACCACCGTTCCCTGAGCGTTCGGCGGCGCCGAGTCCATGGCCGCCGCGTTGGTCACGTCCTGCACGGTCCAGAGGAACACGCCGGTGAACGCGATCGCGATCATCAGCGGTACCCCCGACCCGGCGATGCCCATCGCCGCCATCCCCACCGCGATCGCGCCCATCGCGACGACGAGCGGGATGCGCCGGCCGATGCGGTCCGAGAGGTACCCGAACAACGGTCCCAGCGGCACGCCCAACAGCGTCAGCAGGGCGATGTGGAAGCCGACGCCTCGGCTGTCCATGCCGAGGTCGTTGGCCAGGTAGAGCGGCAGGAAGACGAGCAGCCCGAAGTGCGCGAACGACCGGGAGAAGTTCGCGTAGGCGAGGGTCCTATAGACGGGGTACTGGAGCAGGGTGAAGAAGTCGCGGACCCGTACCGGCTCGGTGCTCTTCGGCCGCTCGATGGGCGGCGCTCCGGAGAGCATCCAATAGAGGCCCGCGGCCAGTGCGACCGCCGGGACGGCGCTCACGATCACGTAGATGCGCCAGTCGTCGCTCAGCACCGCGGCCAAGATGAGGCCCACGCCGAGGGGGCCGAGCGCCTCGCCGGCGCCCGAGCCCGCGCCGTGGAAGGCGATGGCCATGCCGCGGCGCTCGGCGAACCGGCTGGCAAGCATCGAGATGGCGGGCGGGTGCCAGAAGGACGCCGCCATGGCGGCGAGCGCGAAAGCGGCCGCGACGCCCCAGACCCAGGGCAGGAATCCCGCCAGCATCATGGCGAGGGCGACCAGCAGGAACGACACCGGCAGCATCACGGCCCAGTGCCGCTGCAGCCGGTCGGCGACGTAGCCCGCGAAGAAGTTCGGCAGCCCGGCCCCGGCGGAGCGGACGGTGACGAACGCGGAGATGGCGAGCGCGCTCATGGCGTACTCGCGCTCGATCA
Source organism: Chloroflexota bacterium (assembly GCA_022574265.1). Taxonomy (GTDB): domain Bacteria; phylum Chloroflexota; class Dehalococcoidia; order Lucifugimonadales; family Australimonadaceae; genus JADFRC01. The sequence continues at coordinate 4,497 of JACZSI010000001.1, forward strand.
GCGGGAGGAAGACGGCGAACGCCGCGAGATACCAGTGCTTGAGGCCGTGGCCGACGGAGATGGTGGCTATGTAGGCGGGCCCGCTCGCACGGAACGAGGAACGCTGAGCCGGCTGGCTACTCACCCCCGAGCTCCGCGACCGCTTCGGCCAGGTCGACGGTGCCCTCGTAGACCGCCCGCCCGACGATCGCACCCTCGACGCCGAGCCCCGCGAGGCGCTTGAGGTGATCGAGGGTGGCGACGCCGCCCGAGGCGATGACACGGACGCCCCCGCCGAGCTCCCGCGCCTGGAGCACGAGGGCCGCGAGCCCGTCGAAGTCCGGCCCGCTCAGCGTGCCGTCGCGCGCGACGTCGGTCGCGATGAACCGCCGGACGCCGACCTCAGCCATCCGCGCCATGAGGCCGGTGGCCGGCACGCTCGTGCTCTCCGTCCAACCGCTGACGGCGATCAGGCCGTCGACCGCGTCGAGACCGACGACGATGCGCGCAGGACCGTGCACATCGAGCAGCTCCGAGACGAGCCTGGGGTCTCTTACGGCGGCGGTGCCGACGACGACGCGGCCGACGCCCGCGTCGAGCGCCGCCGCGACGTCCGCGGCCGTACGCATGCCGCCGCCCAGCTCGATCGGGACCGAGACAGCGGCGGCGATGGCGCGGACGACCTCGGTGTGCGCCGGAACGCCGGAGCGGGCGGCGTCGAGGTCAACGACGTGGATGCGCGGGGCTCCGGCGGCCTCGAAGGTGCGGGCGACGGCGAGGGGGTCGTCGGAGAACGTCGTCTGCCGCTCGTAGTCGCCCTGGACGAGCCGCACGACGCTCCCGGCCCGCAGGTCGATCGCGGGGATGATTTCCATCAGAGAGTCTCCATCAGGCGGTCGCCATCAAGTGGCACGGGGCCGGACCAGGTGCTTGACGAAGTTGTCGTAGAGCCGCAGACCGACGTCGCCGCTCTTCTCCGGGTGGAACTGCGTCGCCACCAGGTTGTCCCGCGCGACGACGCTGGCGAACTCGGTGCCGTACGTGGTCGTGCCGGCGACCCATGCCTCGTCCGAGGGCGCGGCGTAGTAGCTGTGCACGAAGTAGAAGTAGCTGCCCGGCGGCACGCCGTCGAACACCGGGTGCTCGCCCCGCGGCTCCACGGCGTTCCAGCCCATGTGCGGTACCTTCAAGCGGCCGTCGAAGCGCTTCACCGTTCCGGGGATCACGCCGAGGCAGTCGGTGTTGCCCTCCTCCGACCGCTCGAGCAGCACCTGGAGTCCGAGGCAGACGCCGAAGAACGGCGTGCCGGCCGCGATGGCCGCCCGCACGGCATCGCCCATGCCGTCGCGCTCGAGCGCCGCCATGGCGGGCGGCGAGGCGCCCTGGCCGGGGAACACGATGGCGGGGGCGTCCGCGAGCGCGGCGGGATCGGACGCGAACACGGCCCGGTGGCCGAGCCGCTCGAACGCCTTCTGGACGCTGCGCAGGTTCCCCGCGCCGTAGTCGATGATGACGATGGGCTCCACCACCCCATTCTACGAGGGCACAGCCCTCGACCCACAACAAGGGCGTAGCCCTTGACCCACATGGGGTAGTGCCGTGGAGCCGTGCGACCGCTTCATGCAGCGCGCGCCGGGGGCTGCCAGCGGCCTTTCCGCTTGTCGAGCGACGACGCACGCTTGCCGAGGACAACCCGCCTCGTGGGCAAGCCCTCGCTCATCCTTCGAGAGCCTCAGGACGAGCGGGAAGGGGGCTGCGAGCGGCCTTTCCGGTAGGGGCGCACGACGTGCGCCCTCAGCCCCCGTTCGTGCTGAGGCTCTCGAAGCACGGACGGTGGCTCGGCACCGGGGGGCCGGGGCTGTGGCGTTGTCACGCCAGCGCCGGCATCGGGGTGACGAGGCTGGCGTCGATGGCCTCGATGCTCCCGCGGCCGGTCAGCATCATCGTCGACTCCACCTCGTCGCGCAGGATCTCCATCAGCTTGATGAGGCCGTCGGAGCCGCCGTAGGACAGTCCCCAGAAGATGGGCCGGCCGAAGAAGACGCCCTTCGCGCCCAAGGCGATCGCCTTGACGACGTCGGTGCCGCGCCGGATGCCGCCGTCGAGGTAGACCTCCACCCGCTCGCCGGCCGCCGCCGCGACCTCCGGCAGCACCTCGATGGTCGAGAGCGTCGTGTCCAGGTTGCGCGCGCCGTGGTTGGAGACGATCAGGCCGTCGACGCCATTCTCGGCGCAGAGGCTCGCGTCCTCGCCGGTCATGATGCCCTTGCACACGATCGGGAGGTCGGTCGCCGTCTTGAGCCACTCGATGTCGGCCCACGAGGCCGCGGGGTCGTTCAGGCCGCGGCTGGACTGGCCGGAGTCGAACATCGACTTCGAGTTGGCCGCCGCCTGTGCCTCCTGCGCGGGCGTGTAGTTCGCGCGGGCGCCCCGCTTGTACTTGTTGCGTATGTTCCGCTCGCGCTTGGACGGCCAGTGCGCGTCGAGCGTTAGTATGATGGCCTTGAAGCCGGCCTGCTCGGCGCGCTTGACCATCTCGAGGGTCAGCTCGCGGTCGCGGTAGAAGTAGGTCTGGAACCACTTCGGCCCGTCGGTCTCGGCGGCCACGTCCTCGATCGGTACGCTTGAGTTGGCGGTGAGCCCCATGACGGTGCCCATGTGCGCGGCGGCCCGCGCGGTCGCGAGCTCCGCGTCCGGGTGCGCGCGCTTGTGGCCTCCCGACGGCGCCAGCATGAACGGCACCTCGATGCGCTGTCCGAGGACGGTGGTCGAGAGGTCGGCCGCGGCATTCCCGGCCAGCACGCGCGGGCGCAGGGCTAGGTGCTCGTACGCCGAGCGCGTGCGCCGCAGCGTCAGCTCGTCCGTCGCGCCGCCCGCCACGTAGTCGAACTCGTTATGGGCCATCTGCTGCTCGGCGAGCAGCTCGAAATCGAAGAGATTGATGGGTTCAACCAAGGGCACGGGCACGCGCTCCGCCTCGGGATCGGCCATGTTCACTTCCTCTCTCCAGCCACGGCCTCGCCTTCGCCGTCGCGTTCCGCGCCGGTTCGCACGCGAAACCCCGGCGATTATAGCAACCGGACGGGTGGGTGCAGGGGGCCTGGCGGGGGTCCGGCGAGAGGCTGCCGGAGGTACCGGAAAATCCCATGCAGACGGTGGTTGACACGTTCCTGAGGGCAGGATAGCATTGGAACGTTCGCGTCCAAACGGGTGTGGACGGTCGCTGGGAACGGGCGAAAAGGGACGGACTCAGATGCCGACGGTGAACCAGCTTGTGCGCCATGGGCGGAAGCGTTTGGTCAAGAAGATCAAGGCGCCGGCGCTACGCTACATCCGGAACACCCTCAAGAACCGCGTCTACCGCGGTACGGGTAGTCCGCAGAAGCTGGGCGTCTGCGTCCAGGTCCGGACCGTGACGCCCAAGAAGCCAAACTCGGCTCTTCGCAAGGTGGCCAGGGTCAGGATGACCAACGGGATGGAGGTCACTGCCTACATCCCCGGCGAGGGCCACACGTTGCAGGAGCACTCCGTCGTGCTGATCCGCGGCGGCCGTGTGAAAGACCTGCCGGGCGTGCGCTACCACATCATCCGTGGTGCGCTCGATGCAACCGGTGTGGCCGGCCGCAAGCGGGGGCGGAGCAAGTACGGGACCAAGCGCTCCTAAGCTCCTCGCTTGATTCCCCGCCGGGGGCCTCACGGCCGCCCGGAGGCGTTGGTGGCTCTTTGTTGACGAGCAAAGAGCGGGCGCGTAGTGCGTCCGCTCCATAAGGGTAAGACGGGGGAGAGGACGGGTCATGTCACGGCGGCGGCGGGCCACGAAAAGGATCATCGCACCGGACCCTCGCTACGGCAGCGTCGAGCTGGCGAGCTTCATCAACCGCGCCATGCTCAACGGCAAGAAGTCGACGGCCCAGCGCTTCGTGTACGGCGCGCTGGACCTGGTGCGCGCGGAGACGAACCGCGAGCCGCTGGAGGTCTTCGAGCAGGCGGTGCGCAACGTGACGCCGAGCGTCGAGGTCAAGCCACGCCGGGTCGGCGGTGCGACGTACCAGGTGCCCGTCGAGGTCAGCGGCACCCGGCGGATCGCGCTGGCGATGCGCTGGCTGATCCGGGCGGCCCGCGCCCGCGTCGGCCAGCCGATGCGCTCGCGGCTGGCCCAGGAGCTGATGGACGCTTCGCGCGGCCAGGGCGCGGCTGCCCGGCGCCGCGAGGAGCTGCACCGCGTGGCGGAGGCGAACCGTGCCTTCGCGCACTACCGCTGGTAAGAGAGATAGGACCGGATAGACCAAGATGGCAACCGCTTCCGCAACGGACCTCCGCAGGGTCCGCAACATAGGCTTCATCGCCCACATCGATGCCGGCAAAACGACCGTCACCGAGCGGGTGCTCTTCTTCACGGGCCGGACGTACAAGATGGGCGAGGTCCACGATGGGACCGCCGTCATGGACTGGATGCCGCAGGAGAAGGAGCGGGGGATCACCATCACCGCCGCGGCCACGCGAGCGGAATGGGCGGGCCATCAGATCAACATCATCGACACCCCCGGCCACGTGGACTTCACGGCCGAGGTGGAGCGGAGCCTCCGCGTTCTGGACGGAGGCGTCGTCGTCTTCGACGCGGTCGCGGGCGTGCAGCCGCAGTCGGAGACGGTCTGGCGGCAGGCGGACCGCTACGGGGTCCCGCGCATCTGCTTCGTCAACAAGATGGACCGCATCCGCGCCGACTTCGACAAGACCGTGGACTCGATCCGCCACCGGCTCCACGCGGTGCCCATCCCCGTCCAGTACCCCATCGGCTCCGAGGACACCTTCCGTGGCGTCGTCGACCTCGTCGAGGAGAAGGCCTGGTTCTTCGACCGGTCCGGCGACCCCGGGGAGATGAGCGAAGGGCCCATCCCACCCGAGATGGCCGAGCGCATCGCCAGCGTCCGCGACGAGATGATCGAGCGCGTCGCCGAGAACGACGATGTGCTGCTCGAGAAGTACCTCGCCGGCGAGGTGCCCACGGCCGGCGAGATCAAGTCGGCGCTGCGGCGCGCCACCATCGCGAACCACGCGGTGCCCGTGATCTGCGGCGCCGCGCTCCAGAGCCTCGGCGTTCAGCTGATGCTCGACGCCGTCATCGACTACCTCCCCTCGCCGCTCGACGTCCCTCCGCTGGTCGGCCTCCACCCGACGACAGGCGCGGAGGAGGCGCGCGCGCCGGACCTCGACGCGCCCTTCGCGGCCCTCGCGTTCAAGGTGGTCACCGACCCCTTCGTGGGGCGGCTGGTCTACTTCCGGGTGTACTCCGGGAAGATCACCACGGGCTCATCCGTCTACAACGCCAGCAAGGGCGTGCGGGAGCGGATGGGCCGCATCATGCTGATGCACGCCAACTCCCGCGAGGAGGTCGAGAGCATCGGCGCGGGCGAGATCGCCGCCGCCATCGGGCTCAAGAGCACCTTCACGGGCGAGACGATCTGCGATGAGCGGGCGCCCGTCGTGCTCGAGGCGATCAGCTTCGCCGAGCCGGTCATCTCCGTCGCCATCGAGCCGCAGAGCCGTGCCGATCAGGACAAGCTCTCCACCGCGCTCATCAAGCTGGCGGAGGAGGACCCGACGTTCCAGGTCCGCCACGACAACGAGACGGGCCAGACGATCATGTCGGGCATGGGCGAGCTGCACCTGGAGATACTGGTCGACCGCATGCGGCGCGAGTTCAACGTCGTCGCCGCCGTCGGCAAGCCGCAGGTCGCCTACCGCGAAGCCATCACGAAGCCCGCGCGCGGCGAGGGGCGTTTCGTGCGGCAGACCGGCGGCCACGGTCAGTACGGCCACGCCGTCGTCGAGATCGAGCCGCTTCCGGCCGGGTCGGCGTTCGAGTTCGAGAACAAGATCCGCGGCGCCACCATCCCGCGGGAGTTCATCCCCGCTATCAAGGCGGGCGCTCAGGAAGCGCTGCAGACCGGCACGGTTGCCGGCTACCCGGTGATGGCCGTGAAAGTGACGCTGGTCGACGGCTCCTTCCACGCGGTCGACTCGTCGGAGATGGCCTTCCGGATCGCTGGCTCCATGGCGCTCAAGGACGCGCTGCGCCGCGCGGGCTCGGTCCTGCTGGAGCCGGTCATGAAGATCCAGATCATCACGCCTGGCGAGTACCTGGGCGCGGTGCTCGCCGACTTGAGCAGCCGCCGCGGCCGCATCCGCTCGACCGAGGGCGAGGGCGGCACGCAGGTCGTCGAGGCGGATGTGCCGCTGGAGGAGATGTTCGGCTACGCGACGGACCTGCGCTCGGCGTCGCAGGGGCGGGCCAACCACTCCATGGAATTCGGACGCTACGAGCGGGCGCCTTCCACCAAGGTGGAAGCCCTGGCCCAGAGCGCGTGAGGAGCACGAGGATATGGTAGAAGCAGCGGGCAAGGGCAAGGCTGGAGCCGCCCCGACGACGGAGAAGATCCGCATCGTGCTGCGCGCCTTCGATCACAAGCTCCTGGACCAGTCGTCCTTGCAGATCGTCGAGGCGGCCGAGCGCACCGGCGCCAACGTCATCGGCCCCATACCGCTGCCCACGCGCATCAAGCGCTTCTGCGTGATCCGATCGCCGCACGTGGACAAGGACTCGCGCGAGCACTTCGAGATACGCACGCACAAGCGGCTCGTGGACATCCTGGACCCGAACCCCAAGACCATCGACTCGCTCACCCGGCTCCAGATGCCGGCGGGCGTCGACATCTCGATCAAGCTGTAGGCGCATGCTCTCAGGACTCATCGGCAGAAAGATAGGCATGACGCACTTCTTCGGCGCGGAGAGCCAGGTCGTGCCCGTCACCGTGTTGGAAGTCGGCCCGTGCGTCGTCACGCAGGTGCGGACAGCCACTCGGGATAAGTACGACGCCGTCCAGATCGGGTTCGGGCGGGCCAAGGCGCTCAACCAGCCCGCCAGCGGACATCTCAAGGCCTCCGGCGCGCAGGTCAAGCACCTCCGGGAGTTCCGAGCGGACGACGTCTCGGCGTTCAGCGTCGGCCAGACGCTCAACGTCACGCAGTTCCAAGAGGGCGACCTGGTCGACGTCACCTCGACGACGAAGGGCCGCGGCTTCCAGGGCGTGATGAAGCGCCACGGCTTCGCGGGAGGCAAGCGGTCGCATGGACAGAAGGACCGCGACCGCGCTCCCGGCTCCATCGGCGCCGGCACCTTCCCCGGCCGGGTCGTGAAGGGCAAGCGGATGCCGGGGCATATGGGCAACCGGCGCGTGACGGCCCGCAAGCTGCGCGTGGAGAAAGTCGACGGCGATCGGAACCTCCTGATGGTGCGCGGCGCCGTCCCCGGCGCACGCAGCACGCTCGTCACCGTCTCCTATACCCGGGGCGTGCCGCTCGCGGAGCGCGTGTCCCCCGAGGAGCTCGTGGCCGCCGAGGAGCCGCAGGTCGAGGAGACCGCGACGGCTGAGGCCGAAGAGGCCGTCGTCGAGGAGACGCCGGCTGAGGAGCCAACCGCCGAGGCTGAAGAGCCCGCCGTTGACGAGACGCCGGCTGAAGAGCCAACCGCCGAGGCCGAAGAGCCCGCTACCGACGAGACACCGGCTGAGGACGAGGGGAAGAAGTAGCGATGCAGCTCCCCGTCTACGACATCACCGGCAAGGCCGTTGGGAAGGCCGAGGTCTCCGACGCCGTCTTCGGCGTGCCGGTGAACCAGGACCTGCTCCACCAGGCGCTCGTCTACCACCAGGCGAACCAGCGCCAGGGGTCGAGCAACACGCTGACGCGCGGGAACGTCTCCGGCGGCGGCCGCAAGCCCTTCCGGCAGAAGGGGACCGGCCGCGCGCGCCAGGGGACGATCCGGGCGCCGCACATGCGCGGTGGCGGGGTCGTCTTCGGGCCGCACCCGCGCTCTTACCGCAAGCGTATGCCGCGCCGGATGCGCCGGAGCGCCATCCGCATGGCGCTCTCCGCCAAGGTGGTGGCGGAGCGCATGCTCATCGTCCAGAACCTCGAGGGCATCGAACCGAAGACGAAGGTGATGGCGGCTCTGCTCGCCGCGCTTGGCGTCTCCGGCTCCACGCTCGTCGTCATGCGGGACGCGGCGCCCGAGGCCGCGCGCGCCGTCCGCAACCTGCCGCGGACCAAGGCGATGCGCGCTGATCTGCTCAACGTGCTTGACCTGCTCCGCTATGGCACCCTCGTCATCACGCCGGACGCGGTCCAGCGTGCGGAGGAGCTGTGGTCGCACACCGAGCGTCTGCGTCCGAGCACGGGACTTGAGGAGGTGGCCAAGGTCGCTTGAGCGGCCGGAGGCGAGTCATGCACGTGCTGAGCGTTCTCAAAAGACCCATCATCACGGAGAAGTCGACGCTGCTCCAGGAGCGGAATAAGTACGTCTTCGAGGTTCTGCCGCGCGCGAACAAGCCGCAGATCCGGGAGGCGGTGGAGCGCGCGTTCGAGGTGAGCGTGATCAAGGTGAACATCGTGACGACGCCTGGGGAGCGCCGCCGCCTGCGCACCGGCCGGTGGCTCGTCCGCAGACCGACCAAAAAAGCGGTGGTGACGCTCAAACCGGGCGATGCCATCCAGCTGTTCGAGGGCGCGTAGCATGCCGCTCAAGCGTCTTCGACCCACCAGCCCCGGCGTCCGAGCCGCGGTGCGCCCCGACTTCTCGGAGCTCACCGTCCGTTCGCCCTACAAGCCGCTGACCGTCGGGAAGCACCGCACGGGCGGGCGCAACTTCCGTGGCAAGATCACCGTCCGCCACCGCGGCGGCGGCGCCAAGCGCTCCTGGCGCGACATCGACTTCAAGCGCGACAAGCTGGGCATCCCCTGCCGTGTCGAGACCATCGAGTACGACCCGAACCGCTCGGCCCGCATCGCCCTCCTGCTTTATGCCGACGGTGCGCGGCGCTACATCCTCGCGCCAGCGGGGGTGGGGGTGGGCGACGAGCTCATGTCGGGGCCCGATGCGGAGATCCGCGTCGGCAACGCGCTGCCGCTCGCCTCGATCCCGACGGGCACGCAGGTCCACAACATCGAGCTGCACCCCGGACGCGGCGGTCAGATGTGCCGTGGCGCCGGGACCGGAGCCCAGCTGCTTGCACGCGATGGCGAGTATGCGATGCTGCGGCTCCCGTCCGGCCAGATCCGGCGGGTGCCGAGCACGTGTGTCGCCACGATCGGCCAGGTCGGCAACCAGGAGCATAAGAACGAGTCGCTCGGCAAGGCGGGGCGCAACCGGCACCTCGGGAAGCGGCCGACGGTCCGCGGCTCGGCGATGTCGCCCCGCGACCATCCCCACGGCGGAGGCGAGGGCCGCTCGGGCATCGGCATGAAGCATCCCAAGACCCCGTGGGGCAAGCCCGCGCTCGGGCCGAGGACGCGGCGGCGCATCCACACCGACGTCTTCATGGTGCGTGACAGGAGGGCTCGCTGATGTCGCGTTCCGTCAAGAAGGGCCCCTTCGTCCACCCGAAGCTGGCGCGCAAGGTCGAGCGGGCGCAGAACATGGAGAGCAAGGTCGTGATCACGACGTGGTCGCGGGCGTCGACCATCATGCCGAACATGCTTGGGATGACCATCGCCGTCCACGACGGCCGGCGTCACATCCCGGTCTTCATCACGGAGAACATGGTGGGGCACAAGCTTGGTGAGTTCTCCCCGACCCGGACGTTCCGGGGGCACGCATCGCGCTCGGAGCGCTCGTCCGCGGTGAGGCGCACTTGATGGCGGTCAAAGCGGTCGGCAAGCAGGTGGGTATCTCCGCGAAGCGGTTGCGGCCGTTGCTCAACGCGCTGCGCGGGAGGCCCGTGCAGGAGGCGCTCGAGACGCTGCGCTTCCAGCCAGGGCCGACCGCGGAGTCGGTCGCGGCGGTGCTGCGCTCGGCTGCCGCCAACGCCGAGAACAACGACCGGCTTGACCCGACCCGCCTCCGGATCGTGGGTGCCTTCGCCGACCAGGCGGTCCGCCTGCGGCGGTTCCGGGCGCGCTCACGAGGCCGTTCCGGACGCGTGATGCGGCCCGCGAGCCACATCACGATCCTGGTCGACGAGCGGGGGCAGTAGGAGCAGCCGTGGGCCACAAGACACATCCGATCGGCTTCCGCCTGGGCATCATCCGGGACTGGCAGTCCCGCTGGTTCGCCGGCACGTCGAAGTCGTACGCCGCGCAGGTGCTCGAGGACTGGAAGATCCGTGAGACCATCCGGAAGCGGTACGTCGACGCGGGCATCTCGCTGGTCGAGATCGAGCGGACCTCGCAGGACCTGACCGTCAATGTGCATACCGCGCGCCCCGGCATCGTGATCGGCCGCGGCGGCACGCGCGTGGACGAGCTCCGCAAGGCCGTCGAGACGGCGGCGGGCGGCAAGCGCGTGCGGCTCAACGTGCTGGAGATACGCCAGCCGGAGCTCGACGCCTTCTTGGTCGCCCGCAGCGTCGCCGACCAGCTCGAGCGCCGCGTCATGTTCCGGCGGGCGACGCGCCAGGCCGTCCAGCGGACGATGCAAGCCGGGGCACTCGGGGTCAAGGTCATGATCTCGGGACGGCTCGGCGGCGCGGAGATCGCCCGGCGCGAGAAGGTGATGGAGGGCCGCGTGCCGCTCCACACGCTGCGCGCCGACATCGACTACGGACTCGCCGAGGCGCGCACGAGCATGGGCCGCATCGGGGTGAAGGTCTGGATCTATCGCGGCGACATCCTCCCGGAGCGCAAGACCGAGGAGGAGCCGCTGGTGCCGCTGCCGCCAGCCGATGCGCCGCCGGCCGCGCCCGCTGCGGCCGTGGAAGCGCCTGCGGCCGCGGCTCCCGCCGAAGCGCCGGCCGCGCCCGTCGCGGAGCCCGTCTGAGGAAGCGCCAGCCGACGAGGCCGCCGTCGCGGAGCCCGTCGCTGAGGAAGCACCAGCCGCCGAGGCCGCCGTCGCGGAGCCCGCCGCTGAGGAAGCGCCGGCCGACGAGGCCGTCGCCGCCGAGCCGGCCTTGGACGAGCCGCCGCCGAAGGCTGCGCCCGTGCGCAAGACGACCGCCGCCGCGAAGCCCAAGGCGAAGACAGCGGCCAAGCCCAAGGCCGCTGCCAAGCCGAAGGCCCCGGCGAAGCCTAAGGCCAAGGCTGAGGCCGCCGCGGAAGCGACCGAGGAAGCTGGGGAGAACGATGCTTCAGCCTAAGCGGACGAAGTACCGCAAGATGCACCGGGGCCGCATGAAGGGACTCGCCGCCCGTGGCAACACCGTCGCCTTCGGCGAATACGGCCTGAAGTCGCTTGAGCCGGCGTGGGTCACCGCGCGCCAGATCGAGGCGGGCCGCCGCGCCATCACGAGGCACCTCCATCGCGGCGGCCAGGTCTGGATCCGCGTGTTCCCGGACCGGCCCTACACGCACAAGCCCGCCGAGACGCGCCAAGGCGGCGGCAAGGGACCCGTGGAGGCATGGGTCGCGGTGGTGAAGCCCGGCCGCGTGCTGTTCGAGGTCGGCGGCGTCCCCGGAGACCTGGCGAGATCGGCCCTCGCGAGAGCCGCCCAGAAGCTGCCCGTCCAGACCAAGACGGTCAGTCGAGAGGAGAAGCTAACCGTCGGTTAGACGGTAGGTGATATGGCAGGAAAGATCGAAGAGATACGAGTCCTCTCGGTGGAGCGCCTCAAGGAAGAGGAGAATTCGACGCGCCTCGAGCTCTTGAACCTGCGGTTCAAGGTGGCGACGCGGCAGCTCTCGGACCACAGCACGCTGCGCGCCGGCCGCCACCAGCTCGCCCGCATCCTGACCGTTTTGCGCGAGCGCGAGCTGGTAGGGGGTGCCGAATGAGCGAGCGAGCCCCACGCAAGGCGCAGACGGGCCGGGTCGTGAGCGACCGCATGGACAAGACCGTGGTCGTGGCGGTCGAGCGGCGCGTGCGCCACCGGCTGTACAAGAAGTCGATCAAGCACGTTAGCAAGTTCATGGTGCACGACGAGACCAACGAGTACCGGTTGGGCGACCTCGTGCGTATCGTCGAGACGCGGCCGCTCTCGCGGACCAAGCGCTGGCGCGTCGCCGAGCTGCTCGGGCGGGCTGACGTCCCCGACGTCGCCGCCGCGATCGCCGCCGACGTCCCCGAGCCGGAGATCGAGCCTGCGGTCGAGGAGGCCGTGGCCGAAGAGCCCGCCGCCGAGGCCGAGCCTGCGGTCGAAGAGGCCGTCGCCGAAGAGGCCGTCGCCGAAGAGCCGGCCGCCGAGGCCGAGCCTGAAGCCGAAGAGGCCGTAGCCGAAGAGCCCGCCGCCGAGGCCGAGCCTGCGGTCGAAGAGGCTGCGGTCGAGGAGCCGGTTGCCGAGGCCGAGCCCGTGGCCGAAGAGGCCGTAGCCGAAGAGCCCGCCGCTGAGGCGGAGCCTGCCGTTGAGGAGGCCGTGGCCGAAGAGCCGGCCGCTGAGGCGGAGCCCGCTGTTGAGGAGGCCGTGGCCGAAGAGGCTGCGGCCGAAGAGCCGGACGCCGAGGCGACGGCAGCGCCGCGCAAGCGCACCCGTGCGGCCCCCAAGGCGAAGGCGGAAGCCGACGCTCCGGCCGCGGAGGCCGACGCTCCCGCGGAGCCGGAGGAAGCGTCTGGCGACGATGCCGAGAAGGAGGCGAAGTCGTGATCCAGCCGCAGACGCGCCTCGTCGTGGCCGACAACTCCGGCGCCAAGCAGATCCAGTGCTTCAACATCCCCGGCGGCACGCACCGGCGCTACGCCCGCGTGGGCGACATCATCGTCGCCTCGGTCAAGCAGGCGCAGCCGAACAGCGCGGTCAAGAAGGGCGAGGTCGTCCGCGCGGTCGTCGTGCGGACCACCTCCGTCATCAAGCGCGTCGACGGCTCGACCATCCGCTTCGACGACAACGCGGCGGTGATCCTCGCGCCCGATGAGCAGCTGCCGCGAGGCACGCGAATCTTCGGGCCCGTGGCCCGCGAGCTGCGCGAGCGCAACTTCATGCGCATCGTGTCGCTCGCGCCGGAGGTGCTCTAGCGTGGCGGCACGGCTCAAGCGCGACGACGAGGTCTTGGTGATCGCCGGCCGCGACCGCGGTAAGCGCGGCAAGGTCCAGCGCGTGCTGGTCGATAAGGGGTCGGTGCTCGTCGAGGGCGTCAACATGGTCAAGCGCCACGTGAAAGCGGGCCAGGGCGCGCGCCAGGCGGGCATCATCGACAAGGAGATGCCCATCGGCATGTCCAAGGTCATGCCGGTCTGCCCGTCGTGCGACAAGCCGACGCGCGTCGCGTTCAGGACGCTCGAGGACGGCACGAAGGCGAGGGTGTGCAAGCATTGCGAGGGGATGCTGTCTTGACGACGGACACGAACAACGAGCCCGCGCCCGAGCCCACGGCCGAGGAGCCGAAGGCGGCGAGCGAGAAGCCGAAGCGGTCGTCCGCCAAGGCCCCGGCGCGCGCGAAGAAGCCCGCAGCGGCGAAGGCTGCACCGACGGCCGCGAGCACAAAGACGCCGGCAACGGCGGCTGCGCCGCCCAAGCGCGTCAAGCGGACCGTCGAGGTGCGGCCGCTGCCCCGGCTGATGGCCCGCTACCGTGATGAGATCCGTGGCCAGCTCATCAACGAGTTCGGCTACACGAGCATGATGCAGGCGCCCCAGGTGACCCGGGTGGTGCTGAACATCGGCCTGGGCGAGGCGCTGACCAACGCGCGGGCCCTGGAGGTTGCTCCGGCGCACCTGGGCGTCATCAGCGGCCAGAAGGCCGTCATCACCAAGGCCCGCCTCTCCATCGCGGGCTTCAAGGTCCGGGAGGGCCAGGCCATCGGCACGATGGTGACCATGCGGGGCCGCCGGATGTACGAGTTCTTGGACCGGCTGATCAGCGTGGCGCTCCCCCGCATCCGCGACTTCCGGGGAGTCCCACGGACGAGCTTCGACGGCAACGGCAACTTCTCGCTGGGCCTGCGCGAGCAGCTGGTCTTCCCCGAGATCGACTACGACTCCGTGGACCGCGTGCGCGGACTGCAGGTGGTGATCGTCACCTCCGCCCGCACCGACCCCGAGGGGTTCCGGCTGCTGGAGCTCATGGGCATGCCGTTCGCCCGCGCCGAGGCGGCGTAGCGCGGCGTAGAAGAGGAAAAGGTGGCAAAGAAGAGCAAGATCGAGAAGTCGAAGCGGACGCCGGCCTTCAAGGTGCGCGCGATGAACCGCTGTGCGCGCTGCGGGAGGCCGCGTGCGTTCATCCGTCACGTGGGCATGTGCCGCATCTGCTTCCGTCAGCTCGCGTTGTTGGGCCAGCTGCCGGGCGTGCGCAAGGCCAGTTGGTAGGAGGAAGCGAACCGTGCCCGTCAACGACCCCGTCGGCGACATGCTGACCAGGATAAGGAACGCCCAGATGGTGCACCATCCCCAGGTGGAGCTGCCGTCGTCCAAGACGACCTTGGCCGTCGCCGAGCTCCTCAAACGCGAGGGGTATCTGGCCAACGCCGACGTGATCAAGCGCAAGCCCCAGGACATCCTGCGGCTGCGCCTGCGCTACAACGAGCGTCGCGAGCCGGCCATCGCCGGGCTCAAGCGCGTGAGCAAGCCCGGCTTGCGCGTCCACGTGCAGCGGCACGACATCCCTCGGGCCTTCGGCGGCATCGGGATCTCGATCGTCTCGACGTCCCAGGGCATCATGACCGGGCTCGATGCCTACCGGAAGGGCGTGGGCGGCGAGCTGATGGCGTTCGTCTGGTAGGAGCATCGATGTCTCGCGTTGGCAAGCAACCCATCACGATCCCCAGCGGGGTCACCGTCGCCATCGGCCGAGCCGAGGTCACGGTGAAGGGCTCGCGGGGCGAGCTTTCTCAGGCCGTCCATTCCGCCATCGTCGTCCGAGAGGAGGACGGGAAGATCTTGGTGGAGCGCCAGAGCGACCAGCGCGACCACCGGGCCCTCCACGGCCTCACCCGCGCGCTGATAGCGAACATGGTCACGGGCGTCAGCGACGGGTTCGACCGGACGCTCGAGCTCGTCGGCTACCGCGTGCAGCAGCAGGGCACGGGGCTCAACATGCAGCTTGGCTTCAGCCACCAAGTCATCGTCGAGCCGATGGGCGGGATCACCCTCGAGGTCGAGGGGAACACCCTGATCCACGTGCGTGGCATCGACAAGCAGGTGGTCGGCGAGCAGGCGGCGCGCATCCGGCGCCTCCGGCCTCCCGACGCCTACAAAGGCAAGGGCGTCCGGTACCGGGGGGAGAAGCTGCGGCTCAAGCCCGGCAAGTCGGCGGCGAGGGGCGGCATCTAGTCATGGGACGTATCAAGACACCGTACGCAGCCCGGATCGTCCGGCACCAGCGGCTGCGCCAGCACCTCGCCGGGACGGCCGAGCGGCCGCGTCTCAACGTGTTCCGCAGCGGACGCTACACCTACGCCCAGGTCGTCGACGACGAGCTCGGGCAGACGCTGGCCGCCGCCAGCTCGCGCGAGCTGGCGGCCGACGCGTTCGCCAAGACCGGCGCCGCGGGCGAGGTGGGGAAGCTCATCGCGCAGCGGGCCAAGGCCAAGGGCGTGAAGAAAGTCGTTTTCGACCGCGGCGGCTATCAGTACCACGGCCGCGTGAAGGCGCTCGCTGAGGGCGCGCGCGAGGAAGGACTGGAGTTTTGACGCAGATGACGACGGGTGGGCCCAGCCGGGACTACGACGACGGTCCAGAGCTCCAGGAGCGGGTGGTGCAGATCCGCCGCGTTTCGAAGGTCGTCAAGGGCGGCAGACACCTCACGTTCAACGCGATGGTCGTCGTGGGCGACGGCAAGGGGAAGGTCGGCGCGGGCCTCGGCAAGGGCGCGGCCGTGCCGGACGCCGTCCGCAAGGGGACGACCATCGCGCGGCGGAACATGGTCAGCATCCGGCTGAAGGACGCGACCGTTCCCTATGCGGTGCGGGCGCACTTCGGCGCGTCGCGCGTCCTCATCAAGCCGGCGCCCCCCGGCGCTGGGATCAAGGCCGGCGCCTCGGTACGCGCGGTCATGGAGGCGGTCGGCATCCGCGACATCGTCGCGAAGGCGCTCGGGAGCCGCAACCCCATCAACGTGGTGAAGGCCACGCTGGTCGGGCTTCAGTCGATCCGGGGCGGCGAGGTCGACGAGTCGCAGATCCGGCGGACCGCGAAGCTGCCGCCGGCACCCGAGCGCCGCGGGCCCGTGCGCCGCGAAGGCGGCGGCGGCCGCGACCGCGACCGTCGGCGCCCCGACCGGCCGCCCGGTTCGGGACCGCCTCGCCCGGCGATGGGCGCGCCTCGGCCGCCAGCTGACGGTCCGCCTCGCCCAGCGGCGCCCGCGCCCGCGCCGGTAGCGGCGCCTACTGAAGCGGCGCCTACTGAAGCGGCGCCCGCCGCACCGGCCCCGGCGGCCGCTGCGGCGCCTGCGCCGTCCGTGCCCCCGGCGGCCCCGGCCACCACCGAGCCGCCCCCGGCGGCCAAGGAGCCGAGCGATGCCTAAGCTGCGCATCAGGTGGGTGCGGAGCCAGATCGGCTACGCGCAGCCACAGCGGCGCACCATCCGCGCGCTCGGGCTGCGGCGGCTTCAGCACGCCGTCGTGCACGAGGACACGCCGACGATCCGCGGCATGCTCCTCAAGGTGCGGCACATGATTCATGTCGAGGCGGCTGAGGAGCCCCCGACATCTGACGCGGAGAAGAAGTAGTGCAGGTCCACCTGGTGAGGCCGCTCCTCAAGAAGAAAGACCGCATCCGGCGTGGACGCGGGAACGGCTCCAAGGGCACGTATTCAGGCCGCGGCCTGAAGGGGCAGAAGGCGCGCTCCGGCGGTGGCGTCCGCCCCGGGTTCGAGGGCGGGCAGAACCCGCAGATCAAAGGTCTGCCGATGCTGCGCGGGTTCACGAACCCGTTCCGCGTCGAATACCAGGTGGTGAACGTCGGGCGCCTCCAGACGCTGCCGGAGGGCGTGGCCGAGGTCACGCCGTCGGTGCTCGCTCAGATGCGCATCGTCCACCACGCCGACCGGCCGGTGAAGGTCCTCGGCGTGGGCGAGATCACGCGCGCGCTCACGGTGGAGGCGAAGAAGTTCACGGCCACGGCCCGCGCCAAGATAGAGGCGGCGGGCGGCACGGTGAAGGAGGGGTAGGGGCGTGCGAGCAGGACAAGCAGCCACGGGCCAGGCCACCGGCCGCCCGGCGCTGATCCAGGCGATGATCGATGCGTTCCGCACGCCCGATCTGCGCGCCCGGATCCTGTTCGTGCTGGCCATGCTGGTGATCTTCCGGCTGCTGGCGCACGTGCCGGTTCCGGGCGTGGACCGCGCGCAGCTCGCGGGACTGCTGAGCGGCAACCAGCTGCTCCAGTTCTTCGACCTGTTCACGGGCGGGGGCCTTCGGAACCTCAGCATCGCCGCGCTGGGCGTGTTCCCGTACATCACGTCGTCCATCGTGATGCAGATACTCACGCCGGTGCTGCCGCAGCTCAGCGCCATCGCGAAGGAGGGCGAATCGGGCCGGCAGCGCATCAATCAGATCACCCACTGGCTGACGGTCCCCATCGCGTTCTTCTCGGGCTACGGCCAGATGCTGCTCTTCGACCGCGCCGGCGTGTTCACGCACCCGGTCGGGTTCGTGGGCCCTGGCTCGCTGGAGACGCTGACCATCGTCGTGTCCTTCGTCGGCGGCACCATGATCCTCGTATGGCTGGGGGAGCTGATCACCGAGCGCGGCATCGGCAACGGCATCTCCATCATCATCTTCGGAGGGATCGTCGCCGGCATGCCGCAGCTGCTCAGCCAGGGCTTCTTGGCGCGCGACAACCCCGGCGGGCTGGTGATGCTGGCGCTGGCGGGGCTCATCCTGGTCTACTTCATCGTCGTCTTCAACGAGGCGCAGCGGCGCATCCCCGTCCAGTACGGCCGGAGCGTCTTCCGTGGAGGCCGGATGTACCGGCAGACCGGTGCGACGCACCTGCCGCTGCGGGTCAACTCGGCCGGCATGATCCCGCTGATCTTCGCCTTCAGCATCATGGTGCTGCCCGGCACGTTCGCTGGGTTCTTCGCGAACCCGTCGGACTCGGGCTTCTTCTCGCAGAGTGCGCTGTTCATCGCCACGATCTTCTCGCCGACCTCCGTCTGGTACTGGATCGTCATCTTCATCCTGGTGGTCGTGTTCACGTTCTTCTACACGCTCATCATCTTCCAGCAGCAGCAGCTTGCCGAGAATCTCCAGAAGAACGGCGGCTTCGTGCCGGGCATCCGGCCGGGCTTGCCCACGCAGCAGTACCTCAACCGCGTCATCCTGCGCATCACCTGGGGCGGCGCGCTCTTCCTGGGCATCGTCGCCATCCTGCCCTTCTTCTTCAGCCGCGTGACCGGCATCCAAGCGCTCACGCTCAGCAGCACGAGCCTGCTCATCATGGTCTCGGTCGCGCTCGACACGATGCGCCAGCTCGAGGCGCAGCTCCTCATGCGCAACTACGAGGGGTTCTTGAAGTAGCCATGCGTATCGTTCTCCTCGGCCCGCCCGGTGCGGGCAAAGGCACCCAGGCAGCGCTGCTCGCCAAGCGCGCCGGTCTCGCGCACGTCGCCACCGGCGACCTCTTCCGCGCGAACCTGGAGCGGGGCACGGAGCTTGGCAAGCAGGCCAAGGGCTACATGGACAGAGGCGCGCTCGTGCCCGACGACGTCACCACGCGCATGGTCCTGGAGCGCTTCAAGGAGAGCGACGCGGCAGACGGCTTCGTGCTCGACGGCTTCCCCCGCACGATCCCGCAGGCCGAGGCGCTGGATGCGGCGCTCGCCGCCGCGGGCCAGGCCGTCGACCACGCGCTGCTGATCGAGGTCGGCCGCGAGGAGCTCGTCCGCCGGCTCGCCGGACGCTGGATCTGCCGGGCGTGTCAGACGCCCTACCACGACCACTCGGCGCCCCCCGCCAAGCCGGGTGTCTGCGACGCTTGCGGCGGCGAGCTGTACCAGCGCGACGACGATCGGCCGGAGGTCGTCGGCGCGCGGCTGGACACGTACGAGAAGCAGACGGCGCCGCTGGCCGGCTACTACGAGCGGGCGGGGAAACTCGCGCGGATCGACGGTCTCGGCGGCATCGAGGACGTGGCGGAGAAGCTCGGGCGGGCGATCGGCGGCCCGGCGGCTGTCGCTGCGGCCCATGTGACGGTAGAATAAGCGGTCGCACATGGATATGACGAGTCATACAACCGCCACACCCGCGATCGGCGTCCAAGGCGACGCCAGGACCGGCGTCACCGTGAAGTCCCAGCGCGAGCTCGACCTCATGTGGGAGGCCGGCCAGATCGTCGGCCTCGCGCACAAGGTCCTTCGCGCCTCGGTGGCCGCCGGGATGACGACGCGGGAGCTCGATGCCATCGCCGAGCGGGAGATCGTCGCCCTGGGCGGCAAGCCCGCCTTCAAGGGCTATCGCGGCTTCCCCGCGACCCTGTGCGTGTCGATCAACAGCGAGATCGTCCACGGCATCCCCGGGGACACCGTTATCAAAGAGGGCGACCTGGTGAGCATGGATCTGGGCGCGATCGTGGGCGGGCTTTACGGCGACGCCGCCATCACCGTCCCCATCGGCGCGGTGCCGGAGGAGCTGACGGCGCTGCTGGAAGCCGGCGAGGCGAGTCTGTGGGCCGGCATCGGCGAGGTGCGGGCGGGCCGGCGCGTCGGCGATGTTTCCGCGGCCATCCAGGCCGAGGTGGTGCGGCGCGGCGACTACGGCATCGTGCGTGGGTACACCGGCCACGGCATCGGCACGAGGCTGCACGAGGAGCCGAACGTGCCGAATTTCGGCATCGCGGGCCGCGGGCTCCTGCTGCGGCCCGGCATGGCCATCGCCATCGAGCCGATGGTCAACCTCGGCACGCAGGAGACGCTCGTGCTGGACGACGATTGGACGGTCGTGACGGCCGACGGATCGCCTTCGGTGCACTTTGAGCACACGATCCTGGTCACGGACGGCGACCCGGTCATCACCACGAAGGTAGACTGAGGGAACATGGCGAAGAAAGAAACGATCGAAGTCGAAGCCACGGTCAGGGAGGCACTGCCGAACGCCTCGTTCCGCGTGGAGCTGGGCGACGGGCACGGCGTCCTGGCGCACGTCTCCGGCAAGATGCGGATGCACTTCATCCGCGTGCTGCCGGGCGACCGCGTCCTGGTCGAGCTTTCGCCCTACGACCTGACCCGTGGCCGCATCACGTACAGGTTCAAGTAGGAGACCGAGATGAGAGTGCGAGCGTCCGTCAAGCCCCGCTGCGATAAGTGCCGCCTCGTGCGGCGCGGGCGCAAGGTGTTCGTGCTCTGCTCCAACCCGAGACACAAGCAGCGGCAGGGGTAGCTCACATGGCACGCATCGCAGGCGTCGACGTCCCCGACAACAAGCGCGTCGAGATCGCGCTCCGGACGATCTACGGCATCGGCCCCACGAGGGCCCGGCACATCGCGGACCAGGCGAGCGTCAGCGGCAACCCCAGGATCAGCGAGCTGGGCGACGCGGAGCTCACCCGCATACGGGAGATCATCGACCGCAACTACATGGTGGAAGGCGACCTGCGGCGCGAGGTGAACGACAACATCCGCCGGCTCATCGACATCGGCTCGTACCGCGGGATCAGGCACCGGCGCGGCCTGCCCGTGCACGGCCAGCGGACGCGGACGAATGCAAGGACGAAGCGTGGCAACCGCAAGACCGTCGCCGGACGGCGCCGGGTACTACGGAAGTAGAGGAGCAGCGTGGCCAGAGCGAACCGAACGAGGTCCCGGAGGCGCGAGCGCAAGTTCGTGCCGCGTGGCAAGGCGTACATATCGTCGACCTTCAACAACACGGCCGTGACGCTCACCGACCCCGAGGGCAACGTGATCGCCTGGAGCTCGGCGGGGGCCGTCGGCTTCAAGGGCTCGCGCAAGAGCACCGCATTCGCGGCGCAGCGCGTGTCGGAGGCCGTCGCCCGCAAGGGGCTGGACAACGGGATGCGGCAGATCGAGGTGCTGATCCGTGGCCCCGGAGCGGGGCGCGAGGCGGCGATCCGCGCGCTGCAGAGCTCCGGGCTCACCGTGACCAGCATCCGCGACGTCACGCCTATCCCCCACAACGGATGCCGGCCGCCCAAACGGCGGCGGGTGTAATCGGTAGCTAGAGGAGACATGGGAAGATATACGGGACCCGTCTGTAGGCAGTGCCGGCGAGCCGGCGAGAAGCTCTTTCTCAAGGGCGAGCGCTGCTACACGCCCAAGTGCGCTTTCGAGAAGCGCCGCAAGACGCCCGGCGAACGCGTGCCGCGCCGCCGCCGCATGTCGGACTGGGGCTTGCAGCTGCGCGAGAAGCAGAAGGCGCGCCAGTCCTACGGCGTGCTGGAGCGGCAGTTCCGCCGCTACTTCTCCGACGCCCGCAAGCTCCCCGGCGTGACGGGCGACAACCTCCTCCAGCTGCTGGAGCGGCGGCTGGACAACGTCGCGTACCGGGTCGGCTTCGCCGACTCCCGCGCGCAGGCACGTCAGTGGGTGCTGCACGGTCACTTCACCGTGAACGGTAAGAAGGTCAACATACCGTCCTACCGCGTGCGGACCGGCGAGGTGGTCGCCTGGAAGGCCGGCCGCCTCGACGTCGGGTTCGTCCAGCGGGTGGTGAAGACCGTCGGTCAGCGGCCGCTGCCCGAGTGGATCGAGCTGGACAAGACCGCGATGACGGCCACCGTGCTCCGCAACCCCGAGGCGGCCGACATCGACGCGCACATCGAAACACGCATGATCGTGGAGTTCTACTCCCGTTAGTCCGCGAGGCCGAGCGCCTCAGGTGCAACCGGGGCCGGGCCCCGGGCCAGACGTACGCCGACGCGTACGGTGTAAAGGATGAGTTGAAGATGCTCGAGATTGGGTACGACGAACCACGTGAAGTGACCATTGAGCCGGAGCCGATCCCCGCTCCCACGGTCCGCGTCGTCGAGACGGACAGGACCTACGGATCGTTCGTGGTCGAGCCCCTGCCGCGTGGATACGGCATGACGCTGGGCACGCCCATGCGCCGCGTTCTGCTGAACTCCATCCAGGGTATCGCCGTCAACTGGGTGCGCATCGAAGGCATCGAGCACGAGTACTCGACCATCCCTCACGTGAAGGAGGACGTCGTCGACATCCTGCTCAACGTGAAGTCGATCGCGCTACGCTCCTTGAGCAACCGCCCGGGGAAGCTGCGCCTCGAGGTCCAGGGCCCCGGCGAGATCGTCGCGGGCGACATCATGAGCTCCTCGGACTTCGAGATCGTGAACCCGGAGCTGCACATCGCCACGCTCGATACGAAGAGCTCGAAGCTCATCATGGAGATGAACGTCGAGGAGGGGAAGGGCTACCTGCCCGCCTCCAGCAGCGACGGCCTGCCCATCGGCGTGCTGCCGGTGGATGCCGTCTTCACCCCCGTGCGCAAGGTCAACTTCACCGTCGAGCGCACACGCGTCGGCCAGCAGACCGACTACGAGCGGCTGCTGCTGGAGGTGTGGACCAACGGCGCCGTGACGCCGCTGGAGGCCGTGAAGCAGGCCGGGCAAGAGCTCGTCGAGCACTTCTTCCGGTTCGCGACGCTGGCCGAAGACGCGGCCGATGACCGGCCGTCCTGGCTGCCGGCTATCCCGGCCTCGCAGTACAACATGGGCGTCGAGACCCTTGGGCTCAGCGCCCGGACGCTGAACTGCCTGAAGCGCGCGTCGATCCACAAGGTCGGCGAGATCCTCGACCGCAGCCGCGCCGACCTCCTGCGCATCCGCAACTTCGGCGAGCGCTCGCTCGAGGAGCTCGACGAGAAGCTCGCCGAGCACGGCATCTACCATCCGGAGCTGGCCCAGGCGAGCGCTCAGGCGGCCGCCGATGCGTCTGATGCCACGGAGGGGGGCGAGGCCGAAGCGGCGGCGAACGGGGACGAGCCTGCCGCCACCGAGGGCGGCGGGGACGACGACGCGGACAAGAAGGAGTAGGAACGGTGCGACACAGGGTTGCAGGGCGCAAGCTCGGACGCCGCACCGAGCACCGCGAGGCCACGTTGCAGAACATCGTGGTGGAGCTGCTCACGCACGAGCGCGTCACCACCACCGAGGCGAAGGCGCGCTCGGCGCGGACGCTCGCGGAGCGCATCATCACCAAGGGCCGCAGCGGCTCCGTCCACGACCGCCGGCTGGCCATGGCGTTGCTCACCGACAAGCACGCGCTGCGCCGGCTCTTCGACGAGATCGGCCCCCGCTACGCGGACCGCAACGGCGGCTACACGCGCATCATGAAGCTCATGCCACGCAAGGGCGACGCTGCCGCGATGGCCATGCTCGAGCTGGTCGAGTAGCGCCATGACGCGACGCATCGCCCTCATCATCGAATACGAAGGAACGGCCTACGCCGGCTCGCAGCGCCAGGCCGGGGTGCCCACCGTGCAGGCCACGCTCGAGGAAGCGCTCGAAGCGCTCACGGGCGCTGCCTGCCGCGTCGCTGCCGCGGGCAGGACCGACGCAGGCGCGCATGCCGCCGGGCAGGTCTTCGCGTTCGACACAGCAAGCGGTCTCTTGACTGACGCCATCCGCGACGGAGCGAACCACCACCTGCCGGAGGACGTCGCTGTCGTCTCGGCGCACGAGGTCGAGGAGGGCTTCGACCCACGGCGCCATGCGGCCTCGCGCGTCTACCGCTACACCTTCTCGGAGCGCGCCGTGCGCTCGCCGTTGCGGCGCCGCTTCGTGCACGCGGTCGGACGGAGCTTGGACGTCGAGGCGATGAGCCAGGCGCTGGCGTACCTTGAGGGCACGCGCGACTTCGCCCCGTTCAGCGGCGCGCTGCCGCCTGAGAAGAGCACCGTGCGCCGCATGTACCGGGCCCAGGCATGGCGCGAAGCCGGCGAGGTGCACCTGGAGCTTGAGGCCAACGCGTTCCTGCCGCAGCAGGTGCGCCGGACGGCCGCGGCGGTCCTGCGCGTCGGGCTCGGCAAGCTGACGCTCGAGGGGTTCGAGGCGCTCGCCGATGCCACCGTGCGGGGCGCGGCCGAGCACGTGCTGCCCGCCGGGGGCCTCTGCCTCCAGCGGGTCGTGTACCCGGACTTCCCGCCCACGCAGGCGGCGCGGAACAAGATGGCGATGGGGCGACATGCAGCTCTATAGAGAGACGACACACACCAAGCCCGCTGACCGCGTGTACCAGTGGCACGTCATCGACGCCGATGGCGAGCGGCTGGGACGCCTGGCGTCGCGGATCGCCGTGCTGCTCATGGGCAAGGACAAGCCCGACTACAGCCGCCACCAGCTCTCCGGCGACTTCGTCATCGTGGTCAACGCGGTGAAGGTCGCCTTCTCGGGCAACAAGCGCGCGCAGAAGATCTACTACCGGCACACGGGCTACATCGGCCACCTTCGGGAGCGGACCCTGGACGAGATGATGGACAAGTTCCCGACGCGGGTCATCGAGCAGGCCGTGAAGGGCATGCTGCCGCGCAACCGGCTTGGCCGCCAGATGCTGCGGCGGCTCAAGGTCTACGCCGAGGCGGAGCACCCGCACGAGGCCCAGGTGCGCGCCGGGCTTGGCAAGGCCAAGGAAGAGCCCGCCGCGCCCACGCGCGCTCGTCGCCGGCCACCCGCCGAGGCGGTGCAGGCCCCCGTGGCTCCTGCCGCGCCCGAGGCCGAGCCGCAGGTGGCTGAAGCGCCGGCCGAGGCTCCTGCCGCGGAGGCCGCGGCGCCGGCCCGCCGCCGCACGACCAGGCGCGCCGCCCCGAAGGCGCCGACGGCCGCGAAGGCGACAGCGGCCAAGCCGAAGAAAACCGCAGCGGCGACGCGCCGCAAGGCCCCCGCCGCCAAGGACGCCGTCGACAGCCCGGCGCCGCGCCGGCGCACCAGGCGGGCGGCCGCGTCCGAGGGACCGAAGCCGGAGGGGGAGTAAGGCGAGATGACGACCAGCGGTCTCTACTACTACGGCACCGGGAAGCGGAAGTGCGCCATCGCGCGCGTCCGCCTCTACCCCGGTGGCAGCGGATCGATCGTGATCAATGGCAAGCCGATCGAGGAGGTCCTCTCGTGGCTCGACTGGCGCAAGCGCGCCGAGCAGCCGTTCGAGGCCATCCCGTCGGTGGCGAACCGCTTCAACGTCGTCGCGAAGATCACGGGCGGCGGCATCTCGGCGTGGGCCGACGCGCTCCGCCACGGCATCGCGCGCGCCCTCCTGGTCTCCGACCCGGAGCTGCGGCCGGAGCTGCGCAAGCACGGCTTCCTGACGCGCGACTCACGTATCAAAGAGTCCAAGAAGTACGGCCTCAAGCGGGCCCGCCGCGCGCCGCAGTACACCAAGCGCTAGTTCTTCATAGCCGGCTGAACGAGTCAGAACCGCTCACCCTGAGCTTGTCGAAGGGTGAGGAAAGGCTTGCCCATACAGACGGTGGACGATGGCGGAGCGCCTGCTCGTACTTCGACAGGCTCAGCACGAGCGGGGCTGTTGCCGGACGGCGTTCCGGTGAGACCGCGCAGGATCGTGCGCACCCGCAGTGGCCCGTCAGACCCCCGCGACGCCGCGCAGGGCCTCAATCATCTCAGCCACGCGCTCCGGGCTGTCGCCCTCCGCGTAGATCCGTAAGAGCGGCTCCGTGCCCGATGGCCGGATGAGCCCCCAGAAGCCGTCCTCCAGCAGGTAGCGCACGCCGTCCGTCGTGTCGGTGCCCTCCACGCGCAGGCCCGCCAGGCGCTCGGGCGGCGCCGCGCCGAGCGCCGCCACGTCCGGGGCGTGCGCGCCGGGCTCCAGCGCGACGTCCAGCCGGTCGTAGGCGTGCTCGCCGACCTTCTCGTGGAGCATCTCGATCAGCTCGGAGGGGCGCTTGCCGGTCTGCACCATCAGGTCGAGGAAGAGCAGCGCGCTCAGGATGCCGTCGCGCTCGGGTATGTTGCCGCGGAAGGCGTAGCCCCCGCTCTCCTCGCCCGCGGCCACGGCGTCTACCTCCATCATGACCGGCCCCAGGAACTTGAAGCCGACGGCCGTGCGGTGCACCGGCACGTCGAAGAGCGCGCCGAGCTTGTCCACCATCGCGCTCTGCGTGATGGACCGCACGAGCGGGCCGCGCACCCCGCGCACCTCCAGCTGGTGCAGGCAGAGCAGCGAGAAGACCTCGAGCGTGGTGATGAACTCCCCACGCTCGTCCAGCACGCCGAGGCGGTCGGCGTCGCCGTCGTTGGCCACGACCACGTCGAAGCGCCCGCCGCGCGCCTCGGCGATCGACGGCGCCAGGTTCGGCGCGATGGGCTCGGGCTGCCCCATGCCGGGGAAGGCTGGGTTGTGCTCGCCGCGCATCTCGACGACGCTCGTGGACCCGGCGCCGAGCGCGGCCTCGAGGTAGCCGGCGCCCGCCCCGTGCATCGCGTCGAAGCCGACCCGCAGGCCGGCGTTGCGGATGGCGTCCAGATCGACGACGCTCGCTAGGTTGGCCACGTACGGCGGCGCCAGCTCGGCGGTGGTCAGGAGGTCGCGGGCCGCGTGCGGCGTCGCGGCCTCGGCGCCTTCGGCCAGCACGGCGGCGATGTGGCTTTCGAGCTCGTCGATGATTGCGGGCGCTGCGCTCCCGCCGTAGTCGGGCTTGTACTTGAAGCCGTTCCAGGCGGCCGAATTATGGCTCGCGGTGATGACGACGCCGCCCCCGGCCTTGCGGCGGATCACCTCGAAGCTGACGACCGGCGTCGGTACGACGCGGTCCGCTAGCGTCGTTGGGACGCCCAGCGAGGTGGCGACGGCCGCGACCTCGGCGGCGAAGTCGGCCGAGCCGAAGCGTGAGTCGTAGCCGACGACGAGGCCGCGGTCGGCGTTGCCGTGGGCCGCGAGCAGACGACAGACGCCGTGCGCGCAGGCGCGGACGTTCGCGAACGTGTAGTCGCGGGCGATGAGCGCTCGCCAACCGTCGGTTCCGAACCGGATGGGGCTTTCGGAGGCCATAGGCTCAGCCGAGCTTCGCGTCTTTGCGGAGCGCCTCTGCCTTGTCGGTGCGCTCCCAGGGCAGGTCGATGTCGGTCCTGCCGAAGTGACCGTAGGAGGCCGTCTGCGCGTAGATGGGCCGGCGCAGGTCGAGGTCGCGGATGATGGCGCCCGGCCGCAGGTCGAAGTGCTTGTGCACGAGCTCCAGGATCAGCGCGTCGTCCACGTTGTTCGTGCCGAACGTCTCCACCGAGATGCTGACCGGGGTTGCGGCGCCGATCGCGTACGAGACCTGGAGCTCGCACCGGCTCGCGAGCCCGGCGGCGACGACGTTCTTCGCCACCCACCGTGCCGCATACGCCGCGGAGCGGTCGACCTTCGTCGGGTCCTTGCCGGAGAAGGCGCCGCCGCCGTGGCGTGCGACGCCGCCGTAGGTGTCCACGAGTATCTTGCGCCCCGTTAGGCCCGCGTCCCCGTTCGGCCCGCCGACCACGAAGCGGCCCGACGGGTTGATGAGGATCCTCGTTTCGGCGTCCATGAGGGCCGCCGGCACGACCTCGTCGATGACGTGCTTGCGGACGTCGGCGGCGATCTGCTCCTGCTCCACGCCCTCGGTGTGCTGCGTGCTGACGACGATGGTGTGGACGCGCTTCGGCTTCCCGAAGGCGTACTCCACCGTGACCTGCGCCTTGCCGTCCGGCCCGAGGTAGGGGATCACGCCCTCTTTGCGCGCGACCGACAGCTTGCGGGTCAGGCGGTGGGACAGCGAGAGGGTGAGCGGCATGAGCTCCGGCGTCTCGTCGCAGGCGAAGCCGACCATCATCCCCTGGTCGCCCGCCCCCAGCGCATCGACGTCGCTGACGGCGCCGTCCCCGTCGCGGTGCTCGATGGCGGTCGTCACGCCCTGGCTGATGTCGGGCGACTGCTGGTGGAGCCGGACGATGACCTCGCACGTCCGGTAGTCGATGCCGACGGCCGCGTCGTCGTAGCCGACGTGCTTGATCGTCTCGCGCACGACCGCCTCGTAGTCGACCTTGGCCGTCGTCGTGATCTCGCCGAGCACGACCACGATGTCAGTGGACGTCGCGGTCTCGCAGGCCACGCGGGCGTTGGGGTCCTGGGCGATGACGGCGTCGAGGATCGCATCGGAGATCTGGTCGCAGAGCTTGTCGGGATGGCCTTCCGTCACCGACTCCGAGGAGAAGAGATAGGAGGGCGAGTGCGAGAACGTCGTTCCTTTGTTTCCGGTCATCGGGCGTTTCCAGCCATCGGTCTGGTCCTCCGGTGCGTGGTTGGGGGGGGGGCTAGGTCCCGGACTCCCAGCTGGCGAGGTAGGCCGCCTGCTCTTCGGTGAGCTCGTCCATCGCGATGCCCATGGCCGCGAGCTTGAGCGCGGCGACGTTGTCGTCGATCGCGCGTGGCACGTCGTAGACGTCAGGCTTCATCGTCGCGGCGTTCTTCGCGATGTACTCGGCGCAGAGCGCCTGGTTCGCGAAGCTCATGTCCATCACCGCGGACGGATGGCCCTCCGCGGCCGAGAGGTTCACGAGCCGGCCCTCCGCGAGCAGGTTGATCCGCCGGCCGTCGCTCATGGTGTAGCGCTCGACCATCGGACGCACCCTGGTCTTGTCCGTCGACAGGTCGTCGAGCGCGTCGATGTTCACCTCGACGTTGAAGTGGCCGCTGTTGGCGACCACCGCGTCGTCCTTCATGAGCTGGAAGTGCTGTGCGTCGAGGGCGTGCTTGCCGCCGGTCACGGTGATGAAGACGTCGCCCTGGGGGGCTGCTTCCTCCATCGACATCACGCGGTGGCCGTCCATCACGGCCTCGAGAGCGCGTATCGGGTTGATCTCGGTGACGATGACCTGCGAGCCCATGCCGCGCGCGCGCATCGCGATGCCGCGCCCGCACCATCCGTAGCCCGCGATCACGACGGTCTTGCCTGCCCACAGCAGGTTCGTGGCGCGCGTGATGCCGTCGAGCGTGCTCTGGCCCGTGCCGTAGCGGTTGTCGAAGAGGTGCTTCGTGTCGGCCTCGTTGACGGCGACGATGGGGTAGCGCAGCTTGCCGGCCTCGGCCATGCTGCGGAGGCGGACCACGCCCGTCGTCGTCTCCTCCGTGCCGCCGATCACGCCCCCGAGCACGTCCTGGCGCTCGGTGTGCAGCTTCGCCACGAGGTCCGCGCCGTCGTCCATCGTCATCTGTGGCTTGGCGTCGAGCGCCGCGTTGAGGTGGGCGTAGTACGTGTCGTTGTCCTCGCCCTTGATCGCGTACGTTGGTATGTCGTGGGCGACGGCGAGGGCCGCGGCGACGGGGTCCTGCGTCGAGAGCGGGTTGCTGGCGCACATCGTGACGCTCGCGCCGCCCGCCTTGAGGGCCACGGCCAGGTTCGCCGTCTCCGACGTCACGTGGAGGCAGGCCGAGAGGGCGATCCCTTCGAGGGGGCGCTCCTTCGCGAACCGCTCCGCGATCAGGCGGAGGACGGGCATCTCACGGTCGGCCCATGCGATGAGCCGGAGGCCTTCATCGGCCAGGCCGGCGTCCTTGATATCCCCGAGCTTCCCCTCTGGCTGCACGTTGGTCTCCCCTCAGTTCGGTTAGTCGCCCACGTCAGTGGGCAGGCCGGCGCTGATCCAGACCGGCGTGCCTTCTTCGACGTTGTAGAGACGCTCCTTGTCGAAGCCGAGCGCGGCCGCCATCTCGGCGGCCAGGCCGCTGCGGACACCGGCGGCGCAGATGAACAAAAG
This sequence comes from Chloroflexota bacterium, assembly GCA_022574265.1. Taxonomy (GTDB): domain Bacteria; phylum Chloroflexota; class Dehalococcoidia; order Lucifugimonadales; family Australimonadaceae; genus JADFRC01. The sequence continues at coordinate 34,030 of JACZSI010000001.1, forward strand.
GTCGATGTCCTTGGGCAGCTCCGCCTCCGCCCGCTCCGCCACGTCGTCCACGGGGATGTGGACGGCGCCGCTCGCGTGGCCGCCGACCCACTCGTCGGGCCGGCGCACGTCGACGACGAGCGCACCCGCCTGCTGCATCTCGTGCGCTTCCTGCACGGAGATGCGCCGGTACGGCTCCCCAGGCTCCTGCCGGCCGTGTGCCATGGTTTTTCCTCCGCCTCCGCCGTCGAGCGGGGGCCTGTTTCGGGTCGTGCGGGCGTCAAAAAAGCGACTTCCCGGTACGAGAAGCCACTCGCGCTTCCTCTGCTCATCTCCCAGACCGACCTGATCGGTCTGCCGGACTTGGCACCGTATCGCATGGGCCGTGAGGCCGTTGCATGCGACCGGTTGCCGGGCTTCGTAGGGCCGGGTCCCTCCGCCGCTCTCGATGAGACGCGCTATTCGGTTGCTGTTGCCCCAATCGTATTGGCGCCCCAAACGCCTGTCAACACAAGGGCACGGCCCCTGACCCATGCGGCTCGTTCCAGCTCCCCCACCGCCGCCGCCGAAGGCGGGCCAGCTCCCTCACCTCGATCCTCTCCCCCAGCGTGGGGCTAGGGGGAGGAACGGGAGCGCGGCGGGCCACTGCGGATCGGATGGGGTGTGCAGAGGGGCAACGCCCCTCTGCCGGGGGCACGGGGGTGTCCCCCGTGGCGGCTTTCATTCCCCCTTCCGGGCCGGAAGGGGGCTAGGGGGATGGTCGAAACGTCTGGGGGGGCGCCGACACCGCCGATAGCGGGCGGAGGTCCTGGGGAGAGCGCCCTAGCTGCTTGGCAGCAGGTCCCCGAGGTCGCCCAGCTGGGAGAGATCGAAGTCGCACGTGCCCAGCGCGCCGAACTCCGCCAGGGTCGGCAGGCGCTGGCCAGTCGCGATCTCGTTGAGCGCCTCCTCGCCGAGTGCCTCGCGCAGGCACTGGACCACTGCGAGCAGCTCCGGGTCGAGCTCGGACAGGTCGGGCGGCGTCAGTGGCGGAACGGGGCCTTGCGAGTCACCTGCATCGGGCGTGCCGCCCGACCCCGCCCCGTCGCCGTCGCTCGATCCGCCCCCGCTCAGGTCGATGCCGCACTCGAGTACGACCGGAATCAGGTTGGGGGGAAGGTTCTCGAGGCCACCCTCGGTGATGCCTTGGAGCATGCCGATGACCTCCGAGAGGTCGAGCCGCTGCATCACGCAGCGGATGTCCTGGAGCGTCGCCGCGCCGGGCGCGCCGAGGAAGCGGCCCGCGTCGATGCGAGAGGCCTCGTCGTCGTCCAGGCAGAGCAGCAGACCGAGCGCCGCGCTCATCAGCGGTGCGGCCTGCTCCGTGGTGACGTCGCCCGCCACGACGAGCCCGCTGACGTCGACGCCTTCGTACGTGGCGCGGATGCAGGCCTCGGTCTCCGCGCTGAGCCCCCCCGCCTCGGCCGCGACAGCCCCGACGGCGAGGCTGACGATGGTGTCCCTGGTGAAGCAGGCGGTCGGGAAGTCCGCGCCGAGCTCCTCGGGCAGCTGGACGACCGGCAGATCGAGCAGCGCTTCGTAGCGCTCGGCCGTGAAGCTTTCGCGCACGCACACAGCCTCGGACTCGAGGAGCGCGCCGATGAGGTCGCGCACGAGCGTGTCGCCGTCGATGCGCAGCAGCGCGACGGCCGACGGCACCGGGGTTGGCGTCGGCGTGGGTGTTGGCGTCGGCGTGGGCGTCGGGGTCGCCGTCGGACTGCTGCCGCACGCGCCGACGATGGCCAGCAGCAGCACGAGGAGGACCGGCAGCACTGCCGCGCGCAGTGATATCGAGCGTGGGGCTGCGGCCGTGGGTGGCATGTGGACTCCTGCTGAGCGTGTTCGAGACGCCACTAAGTATCCAGGCGGCCGCCGGTGCCCGCAACCGGCTTCGGTACAGGGTCGGGGACATCTTGGGCGCAGGCGAGGGGCCGGGATGCCTCAGCGGCGGCTAGAATGCGCTTGTGGAGCTGACGTCGCTCTCCCTGACCAACTTCCGGTCCTTCCGCGCGCTGGAGCTCACGCTGGACCGCGGCCTCACCGTGCTCGCGGGCGAGAACGCGCAGGGCAAGAGCAACCTGCTCGAGGCCGTCTACCTGCTCGCCATCGGCAAGTCGCAGCGCGCGGCGGTCGAGCGCGAGCTCGTGAGCTGGGAAACCGCCGAGGCGGGAGGCTATGCGATCGTCGCCGCGACCGTGCGGCGCGCCGTAGACTCCGTGGAGCTACGGCTCGGACTCGACTGCGGTGGCGGGCGGACGAATACAGTGATCAAGCGCATCCGCGTGAACGGCGTGCCCAAGCGGGCCTCGGACCTGGTCGGCGTGCTCAGCGCCGTGCTGTTCTCGGCGTCCGACATCGACTTGGCCTACGGCGCGCCCCAGGGACGCCGCCGCTATCTGGACGTGCTGCTCTCCCAGACCACCCGCCGCTACGTCCACGGTCTCCAGCGCTACCTGCGCGTGCTCGGCCAGCGCAACGCCGTCCTTCGCGCCATGCGCGACGGCCGCGCGGGCGAGGACGAGCTCGCCGCGTGGGACCCCGGGCTGTGCGAGGAGGGCGCGGCGGTGCTCGCGGCGCGTCACGAAGCCATGCAGCGGCTGGCCCCGCTGGCCGTCGAGGCGTTCGAGCGGCTGTCGGGCACCGGCCCCGCTTTGGCGGTCGACTACGTGGCGACGGTCGGGCCGCACGAGGCGGGCGCCGCGCCGACGCCGGAGGCGTTCGCTGCCGCGCTGGAGCGCTCGCGCCGCCGGGAGCGCGCCGCCGGCATGACGCTCGTCGGACCGCACCGGGACGACATCCGCCTCGCGCTCGACGGCGTGGAGGCCGCCAAGCATGCCTCGCGCGGCCAGGCGCGCCTCGTGGCGCTGGCGCTGCGCCTCGCCGAAGCACGGCTCCTCGACGAGCGCCGCGGCGACCCGCCGGTGATCCTGCTCGACGACATCCTCTCCGAGCTCGACGAGCGGCGCCGGGGCCTCGTGCTGGAGGAGGCGCTGGGCTACCCGCAGGTGCTCCTCACCACCGCCGAGACGGCGCTCGTGCCGCCCTCGGGCCTGGCTGCGGCGCGTTTGCTGCGCGTGGTGGACGGCCAGGTGTTGGAGGAGGTGACCGCCTGAGCGAGGCCATCCTGCTCCGCGGCGTGAGAAAGGCCTTCGGCGACGTCCAGGCGCTTGATGGCGTCGACTTCGCCGTGGAGCGTGGCGAGGTCTTCGGCTTCCTGGGGCCCAACGGCGCGGGCAAGACCACGACCATCCGGATCCTGACGGCGTTCATCCGCGCGCAGGCCGGCGAGGCGCGGGTGCTTGGCCTCGACGCCTGGCGCGACGCCGTGGAGATCAAGCGGCGGACCGGCTTCCTGCCGGATATCGTGAGCATCGGCTCCGGGTTCACGGGAGCGGCGTTCCTCGGCTACATCGCGCGCCTGCGGGGGTTCTCCGGCGCGCCGCCGCGCCAGCGCGAGCTGCTCGACCGCCTCGAGCTGCCGCGCAGCGCCCTGGCCAGGCGCGTCAAGGGCTACTCCACGGGCATGGCGAAGAAGCTCGCTCTGGTCCAGGCGATGCAGCACGACCCGGAGCTGCTCATCATGGACGAGCCGACCGAGGCGCTGGACCCGCTGATGCGCCAGGTGCTCTTCGGCATCATGCGCGAGGCGCGCGCGCGGGGGGTGACGGTGTTCATGTCCTCGCACAACCTCGCGGACGTCGAGGAGATCTGCGAGCGCGTGGCGCTGATCCGCGGCGGGCGCATCGTCAAGATGGGCTCGGTAGAGGCGCTGCGCGAGGGCCGCGCACGCACGATGGTCGTCGAGCTCCGCGAGCCGTTCGACGGCGACATCGACGTGGGCGGCGCAGAGGTGGTCTCGCGCGACGGCAACACGCTGCGCCTCGCGGTGAGCGGCGACGTGAACGACGTGCTCCGGGCCCTCGCGCGCTACGACGTGGCCGACCTGGTCTACGAGCGCCTCAGCCTGGACGAGCTGTTCCTGGGCTATTACGCCGGTGACGGCGAGGCCTCCGGTGCGTAGCGTCTTCTGGCAGAGCTTGCGCAGCTATCGCACCAGCCTCGGCGTCGTCTCGGCCGCCCTGTTCGGCATCAGCGTCGTCCTCGTGCTCACCTTCGAGGCGTTCGGCGGCATCGAGGGGTTCGAGGAGCTGTTGAAGCTCCTGCCGGAGGGCATGCGCGCGATGCTCAAGGCGCAGGGCGGCTTCGCGAGCGACGCCACGGGGTATATCGGCATGCAGTACCGGCACCCCTTCTATCTGCTCTCGACCTCCGGCTTCGTCATCGCCATGGCCGCGGGCGCGGTCGCGCGCGAGATCGAGCGCAGCACGGCGCTCATGCTGCTCGCCGTCCCGCTCGCGCGGTGGCGCTACCTCGCGGCGAAGATCGCGAGCATGGTCGTGGCCGTCGTCGTGCTGCTCGTTGCCGTCTGGGCCGGCACGGGAGCCGGGGTCGCGGTCACGGGCCTCGGCGGCGTCGACATGCTGAGCTTGCTGCTGGTGCTCGTGAACCTGCTGGCGCTCGCGCTGGCGATCGGCGGCATCGCGACGCTGCTGTCGTCGCTCTCAAGCGACGGTGGCCACGTCGTCTCGGTGGCGGCGGGGACGGCGGCGGCGATGTTCTTCGGCGACTTCCTTGCCACGATCTGGAGTCCGGCCGAGCTCGTGGGCTACGTGTCCCTGTACCACTACTACGACCCGCTCGGCGTCACGCAGAGCGGCCTGCCGGTGCGGGACCTGGCGGTCCTCCTCGGCGTCGCCGCCGCGGGCTTCGGCGCGGCGCTCGTGGCGTTCCAGCGCCGGGACCTCGCGGCGTAGGGCGCCGCCTCACGCCACCTTCCAGTTCTCGACCTCCGCGTACTCGATCATGCCGTTCATCGTGCGCTCCCACTTGGAGAAGGCGTCCGCGGCGGCCTGGTTCCCCGCGACGAGCGCCTCCATGTCCAGCTCCGCCATGCTCTCGACCTCCCACTCCCAGACCACGCGGTCGGTGCGGCCGCTCTGGTGGTCCGTCAGGATGCGCTGCTTGAGCGCCATGCCGTGCTGGGCCGTGATCTTGCCGAACTCGCGCAGGTGCGCGACGAGCGGCCCCGCCTGCCCCACCTTCGCGTAGAACGTCCGCCGGTTGATGATTGCCATCGTGTCCCTCCTCTTCGTGTTGGTGTTCGCGCCCGCAGCTTACAGAGCCGGGTGCACGTCGTGCCACCCGGTCGCCTGCTCGTAGGCGTGCGCGGTCCGTAGCAGCGTCGCCTCGCTCAGGTGCGGCCCGATGAGCTGCATGCCCACGGGCAAGTCGTCGACGAACCCGCAGGGCACCGAGATTCCCGGGAGCCCCGCGACGTTGGCCGGGACCGTGCAGACGTCGTTCGCGTGCATCACGATCGGGTCCACGATCTCGCCGAGCTTGAAGGCCACGGTCGGCGAGGTGGGGGTGACGAGCACGTCGAGGCGCTCGAACGCCTCGTCGAACTCGCGCCGGATCAGCGTCCGCACCTGCTGCGCCTTCTTGTAGTAGGCGTCGTAGTACCCGGCCGAGAGCGCGTAGGTGCCCATCAGGATGCGGCGCTTCACCTCCGCGCCGAAGCCGTCGCGCCGCGTTGCCTCCAGCGCCGCCATCAAGCCGCGCTCTCCCTGGTCCGCGTACCCGTACTTGACGCCGTCGTAGCGCGCCAGGTTCGCCGAGCACTCCGATGGGGCCAAGACGTAGTAGACCGCGAGCGACGCCCGCGAGGTCGGCAGCGAGACGTCCCAGTCGACGTCGGCGCCGAGCGCTTCGAGCTGGGCGATGGCGTCGCGCGTGACGCGGGCCACCTCCGGGTCGATGCCCTCGCCGAAGAGCTCGGAGACGACGCCGACGCGCAGCCCCCGCACGCCATCCTCGAGCCCGCGGGTGTAGTCCGGCGTCGGCGCCCCGATGCTCGTCGAGTCTCTGCGGTCGTGGCCCGCGATGGCGTTGAGCACGAGCGCGGCGTCCTCCACCGTGCGGGTCAGCGGCCCGATCTGGTCCAGCGACGACGCGAACGCGATCAGCCCGTAGCGGCTGACGAGGCCGTACGTCGGCTTGAGGCCAACGACGCCGCACAGCGCCGCCGGCTGGCGGATCGAGCCGCCCGTGTCGGAGCCGAGGGCGTAGGGGGCGAGACCCGCGGCGACGGCCGCCGCCGGCCCGCCGCTCGACCCGCCGGGAACGCGCTCCAGGTCCCACGGGTTGTGGACCGGCTTGAAGGCCGAGGTCTCGTTGGACGAGCCCATCGCGTACTCGTCCATGTTGCCCTTGCCGAGCAGGACGGCGCCCGCGTCCGCGAGCGCTCCGGTGACGGCGGCGTCGTAGGGCGGGACGTAGGTCTCGAGCATCCGCGATGCGCACGTGGTCACCACGCCGCGCGTCGCCATATTGTCCTTGAGCTGCATCGGCACGCCCATCAGCGGGCCGCCGTCGCCCTTCGCGAGCGCGGCGTCGGCCGCCGCGGCCTGCTGCCGGGCGAGCTCGGGCGTGCGCGCGAGGTAGGCGCCGAGCGAGCCGTCCACCGCGTCGATGCGCCGCAGGTGGGCGTCGGCGAGCTCGACGGCCGAGAGCTCCCTGGCCCGCAGCGCGTCCGACATCTGCCGGACGCTCATGTAGTGCGCGTCAGCTGCCACGCCGCCGCTACTCCATCACGGCGCGCACGCGGAAGTAGTCGCCCTCGCGCAGGGGCGCGTTCGAGAGCACGTCTTCCAGCCCCATCGGCTCGGCCGGCTCGTCGTCGCGCATGACGGTGTGGACGCCCTCCACGGCGTGCCCGGTCGGCTCGACGGCGGACGTGTCGATGGCCTGGAGGACGCTGACCTCGGCGACGAGCTTCGCCATCTCGCCGCGCAGCTGCTCCACCTCGTCGTCGCTCACGCCCACGTGGCAGAGCGTGGCGACGCGGCGGACCTCCTCGGCGCTCAACCGTCCGGGCTGTTCGTTCGTACTCATGGCCCCGCAGTCTAGCAGGGCACAGCCCTGCACCCACTAAACGGGCGCGGTGCAGTTCGCGCATGAGTGTGCGCTCGCTGGGCACCTGTCATGCTGAGCGCAGCGAAGCATCTCGTAGCTCGGTCCCTCTCCCGGCGCCCGGCGCCTAGGGCCGAGATGCTTCGCCCGCCGGAGCCTGCCCTGAGCCGAGCCGAAGGGGCGGCCTCAGCATGACAATGGCGACCGCGTCCCCGTCGGCGCCGCGCGCGTCCGTGCCATGATCGGTGCTTGGCCGCACTCGTAGGCGCTTCCACGTTGCTTGGTGGATTGCTAGTCTCTTTCTGAGCATCCGACCAAATCATGGAGCGTCAGCCATGAAGATCTCTCAGATCTCCGAGTACAGCCTCCCAGCCGAGGGCGGGTTGCCGCCGCTTCAGGCGATGATCTACGAGGAGCTGTGCCGCCGCCCCGACGAGGTGTTCGAGTACCAGGGGGAGGAGCTCCTCCGCCTGTTCCCCCGGATGAAGCGCTCGGCGCTCAACTGGTCGCTCTGGCTGCTGGCGAAGTCCGGCCACATCGCCAAGATGCGCGTCCGCGTCAGCGGCAGGCTCACGACGGTCTACGGCACGCAGGAGGCCGTCGACGCGCTCAAGGAGCGCATGAGCATGCCCCGCGAGGCTCCGCTGGTCACCGGCGCCGCGTGACCGGACCGGACGTCGTCCGCTGCTTCGGCGGGCCGGACGACCCGCTCATGGCCCGCTACCACGACGAGGAGTGGGGCGTCCCCGTCCACGACGACGCCAAGCTCTTCGAGTTCCTGGTGCTCGAGGGGTTCCAAGCCGGCCTGTCGTGGCGCACGATCCTGCACAAGCGCGAGAACTTCCGGCGCGCCCTCGACGGCTTCGACGCGGCGAAGATCGCCACGTATGGCCCGGCGGACCGCGAGCGGCTGATGGGCGATGCGGGGATCATCCGCAACCGCCTCAAGATCGAGGCCGTGGTGACCAACGCGCAGGCCTTCTTGGACACGCAAGCCGAGTTCGGCAGCTTCGACCGCTACATCTGGGCGTTCACCGGCGGCAAGACCCTCCGCCGCCCGGGCGTCATCACGTTCGAGGCCATCCAAGCGACCTCGCTCGCGTCGGACGCGATGGCGAAGGGCCTCAAGGCGCGAGGGTTCCGCTTCGTCGGCTCGACGGTCTGCTATGCCCACATGCAGGCCACGGGCATGGTGAACGACCACATCACGGCCTGCTTCCGGGCGCCCTAGGCGCCGCTGAGACCAACGTCAGCTACATCAGCGAGCTCTGCCTCAGTACCTCGATCCCGTCGCGGGAGCGTCGGCCGGCCACGACCGTTTCGACCATCCCCCCGTCCCCCTTCCTCGCCAGGAAGGGGGTGATAAAGCCAACGACGGGGGACACCCCCGTGCCCCCGGCAAAGGGGCTTCGCCCCTCTGCACTCCCCCTTGGAGCGCAGCGCGAGTTCGGCAGGTTCGACCGCTACATC
>JACZSI010000040.1 GCA_022574265.1 Chloroflexota bacterium
AGTCGCAGCTCCAGAGCGCCCGCTTCACGCCGCGGCGGACTCCCTGGCAGGCCAGGACCATCTGGTCCATCGTGACCTCGAGCAGCCCCGACTGGCCCCAGAGGTTGGCGCCCACCGAGTCGCCGACGGAGACCAAGTCGACGCCGGCGCGGTCCACGACCTGGGCCATCTGGTAGTCGTAGACGACCGAGGCCACGATCTTCTGCCCATCGCGCTTCATCTGCTGCAGTGCTGGGATCGTGACCTTGTCAGCCATGACGCTCCTCTTGGTGGCCGCGTGCGGACGAGAGGGTGCCACAAAGACGGGAGAAGCGAAAGCCCGCGCGGCTCCGCCACGGGTTTGACGCGTTTTTCGCGCGGGGGTAACGTGGGTCTCCACCGTGTGGCGAGCACCGCACCGTGAGGGAGAAGCGCGATGGGTGAGAAAGCGATATCGGCGACGCTCGTGGCGCCCAAGCAGTTCGAGTTCCGGGAGTACGAGCTGCCTGAGATCTCGTCGAACGACGGGCTGCTCAAGATGGAGGCCGTCGGCATCTGCGGGGCCGACGTCGGCACGTACCAGCGGGAAGTGCCGAAGCCGCGCATCATGGGGCACGAGAACGTGGGCGTGATCGCGCGCATCGGGAAGGAGGCGGAGGAGCGCTGGGGGGTGAAGGAGGGCGACCTCGTCATCCCCGAGGAGTACATCCCCTGCTTCCACTGCAAGTACTGCTACACGGGACGCTTCCGGTTCTGCAAGCAGACCGACCGCGGGCACGGCCAGCAGTACCGGCACGGTCAGACGACCGCCGACGTCTGGCCTTCGATCTGGGGCGGCTTCGGCCAGTACATGTACCTGCCGCCCAACACGGTGATGCACAAGATCGACAAGCCGGTGCCCCCGCACGTCCTCGCGCTCTACCTGCCGCTCGCCGACGGCATCGAGTGGGCGGTCCGCTACGGCGGGGCGCGACAGGGCAAGACCGTCCTGATCCAGGGCCCGGGGCAGATGGGGCTGTCGGCGGCGTTCGCTTCGAGCCAGGTGGGCGCGGACTGCGTTATCGTCACCGGCATGTCTCACGACGCCGCGCGCCTCGACATGGCGCGGCGCTTGGGCGCCGACCACACCATCGACGTCGAGACGGAGGACTTCGAGGAGCGCATCAGGGAGATCACCGGCGGCGACGGCGTGGACGTGGTCGTGAACGTGACGGGAGGGGGCGGGCACGCGACCGCGGACGCGCTCGCCGTTGCCAGCAACGAGTGCACGATCGTCCTGGCGGGAGCGGGCGACGAGCCCATCTCGCTCGGGGTCGCCGGCAAGCGGCCCAGCCGCCGGGACCTCACGGTCAAGACGGCGAACGGGCACTCGTACGACTCGGTGAACGAAGCGATCGGCTATCTGACGTCGGGGAAGCACCCCGAGCTCCTGGACATCGCGACGCACCAGTTCCCGCTGGAGGAGGTCGCACGCGCTCTCGACACGGCCGCGGGGGACGGCGAGCCGGGGGCCATCCACGTGACGTTGCTGCCATAGAGGGGAGATCATCTTGGCTGAGAAAACGCTGACTGCGATAAAAGTAGACGCTTCGACGACGGAGATGCGGGAGTTCGATATCCCGGAGCTCTCCGACGACGAGGCGCTGCTCAAGATGGAGGTCGCCGGCGTCTGCGGGACCGACGTCAGCCAGTACCGCCTCCCGCTGCGGGGCGGGCCGCTGATCATGGGCCACGAGAACGTGGGCTACCTGACCAAGGTGGGCAAGACGTTCGCGGAGCGCAAGGGCTTCAAGGAGGGAGACCTGGTCTTCCTGGAGCACTACCTCCCCTGCATGCAGTGCGAGTGGTGCCACCTGGGCGAGTACCGTCACTGCGCCGCCACCGAGTGGCTCTACGACCCGACCGCCATCCGCTACGGCTACACCTCCACCGATACGCGCCCCGCGCTCTGGGGCGGCTTCAGCCAGTACGTGTACCTCCCGCACAACGCGGTGCTCCACAAGATCCCCGACGGGCTCACGCCCGAGGAGGCAGGGGTCGCGACGCCGATGGCCAATGGCGTGCAGTGGGCCCTCTTCGACGGCGGGGTCGGCTACTCGTCCACCGTGCTCATCCAGGGCCCGGGCCAGCAGGGGATGGCCTGCGTCATGGCCGCCAAGCACGCAGGCGCGGACCGCATCATCGTCACGGGTACCTCGAAGGACGAATCGCGGCTGCAGGTGGCGAAGGCCCTTGGCGCCGACGACATCATCGACGTCCAGGTGGAGGACCCGCTCGAGCGGATCAACGAGATCACGGGCGGAAAGGGCGTGGACGTCGTGCTCGACTGCACGTCAGGCGCGGGGGCCGCGCCGATGCTGCTGGGGATCGAGGCGCTCAAACGCCGCGGAGGGACGATCGTGGTGCAGGGGGGTGAGCTGCCCGAGTTCCCCGACTTCCCCATGGGGCGGCTCACGAGAAAAGGCATCACGATGAAGAGCGCGCGCGGCCACAACTACCGGGCGGTCGAGCTCGCCATACACCAGCTCGCCTCCCACCGTTTCCCGCTGGAGCGCATGATGACGCATAGCTTCGGCCTGTCCGAGGTGGACTACGCGATCAAGTCGGTCGGCGGCGAAGGCGCGCCGGGCGCGATCCACGTTTCGGTGTTCCCCTGGAAGTGAGCTATCATCCGCCGATAAGCGTCCCCGCCCCTATGGTGGCGTACAACTGACGAGGGAGAGATCCGCAATGGTCGATGCTGCTCACGTGAAGGATGTCCGCCTGACCGCGGACGAGAACGAAACGATCACCCGGGTGGGGCCGGGCACGCCTATGGGCGAGCTGATGCGGCGGTACTGGCAGCCGGTGCTGTCGTCATCGGAGCTGCCGGAGCCGGACTGCGCGCCCGTGCGGGTGCGCATCCTGGGCGAGGACCTGGTCGCCTTCCGCGACACCAGCGGACGCATCGGGCTCCTGACCGAGTTCTGCGCCCACCGGCGGACCTCGCTGTGGCTGGGCCGCAACGAGGAGGACGGGCTGCGCTGTGTGTTCCACGGCTGGAAGTACGACATCACCGGGCAGTGCGTGGACATGCCCAACGTGCTGCCGGAATACGACTTCAAGGAGCGGGTCACGGTCAGGGCGTATCCGACGCAGGAGCTCGGCGGCGTGATCTGGGCGTACATGGGATGGGGGGTGGCGAAGGGGAAGCAGCCCCCGCCGCCGAACTTCGAGTGGACGCGCCAGCCGGAGAGCCACCTCCACGTTTCCCGCTCGCTGCAGGAGTGCAACTGGCTCCAGGCCCTGGAGGCGGGCATCGACTCGATCCACACCTCCTTCCTCCACCGCCGTTTCGGCGGCAACCGGCCGGGGTTGGCGGGGATCCGAGCGCAGGCGACGGCTGCCCGGCTGGAGGTCCGCCTGGCCCCCTACGGCTACGCCTACGCCTCCTCCCGGCCCATGAGCGAGGGCAAGGGCGACTACGTCCGGACGTACCACTACGTCATGCCCTTCCATCAGATCCGCGCCATCCAGGGGGAGACCGAAGACAGCGCCGTGCGGAAGTTCAAGATCGCCGGGCACATGTGGGTGCCGGTCGACGACCATAACTGCATGGTCTGGAACTGGTACTACAGCCTCGATCTGCCCCTCGACGACGACGAGCGGGACGAGGGTTTCTGGGGCAACGGGCCCCGCTTCGTCGACGCGCAGAACGGCTTCCGCAGCTTCTTGAACAAGGGGAACGACTGGGGCATCGACCGCGAGGTCCAGAAGCACGAGACGTTCAGCGGCATCGAGGGGGTCAACCAGCAGGACCGGGCTGTCCAGGAGGCCATGGGGCCGATCGTCGACCGGAGCCACGAGCACCTGAGCCACACCGACATGGCGGTGTTCGCGGCGCGCAGGCTGCTGCTGGACGCCATCCAGACCGTGGCGGACGGTGGCGCTCCGCCGGGTGCCGACGAGTCCTACTACGACATCCGTGCGATCGAGAAGCTGCTGCCCACGGACGCCGACTGGATGGAAGAGCTCAAAGACCAGATGTATCCCAAGGGCGGCCCGGACCTGGCAAGCGCCCCGGCGCTCGGCAGACAGGAATGACGCCGCCGGCGAGCAGTCCGCGTACCGGGCGCTGAGCACCAAGACGGAGGAGGGCGATCCAATGGCACAGACGAGTGCGGCGGACCAGGCGCTGATCAAGGACATAGCGTCGAGCTACGTGCGGTCGCGGCCCTGGCCCTACCGGCGGTGGATCGAGTCCATCGGCATCCCGATCCACCGTGGGTACTACATCGAGGACCTGCGGACCGTGGAGCTGGGCTGGTGGGCGGAGCGCGAGTGCAACGCTGCCTTTCTCGAGATGGCCGGGTCCGAGGGGATATCGGAGACCCGCGTCACCGAGGTGGGGCCGGGCAAGACGCTCCCTCCGCTGAAGTTCGCGCTGGACGAGGTCGTCTACGTCGTCGAAGGCCGAGGACTCACGAGCATCTGGGGACCGGGCGAGACGGAGAGCAAGACGTTCGAGTGGCAGAAGTTCAGCATGTTCCTCATCCCCCGGGGACACACGCACCAGTTCACGAACACCCAGGGGGACAAGCCCGCCCGTCTGCTGCACTACAACTGCCTCCCCCTGGTGATGGCCACGGTGGCGGACCCCGCGTTCTACTTCGATAGCGCGCATGAGGAGCCCGGGCTCCCCAACGTCGTCGGGGAGGATTTCTACTCACCGGCCATCGCGGCCCAGATACCGGACCCGAAGCTTGCTTGGGGTGTGCGGGACCTCTGGTTCGGGAACTTCTTCCCCGACATGCGTGCTTGGGACAAGCTCGCCGCCATGACGATGCGCGGCGTTGGCACGCGCGCGGTCTACGTCCAGTTCCCCGGCTCGGAGATGGCCGCGCACATGTCCGTCTTCCCCGCCCGGACCTACAAGAAGGCGCACCGGCACGGGCCCGCATTCGTTATCGTCATCCCCACCGGGGATGGGTACTCCATCATGTGGGAGGAAGGGAAGGAGAAGGTGGTGTTCCCCTGGAAGGAGTCCAGCCTCTTCGTGCCTCCCAACCGGTGGTTCCACCAGCACTTCAACGTCGGCGAGTCATCGGCCCGCTACCTTGCGTTCCATCCGCCGGTCCAGTTCGAGGGCTGGGCAGAGAAGGTCGAGGACCGAGTCAAGGACCAGATCGAGTTCCCGGACGAAGACCCGTTCGTCCGGCAGAAGTTCGAAGAAGAGCTGGCCAAGAAAGGCCTCACCAGCCTGATGCCCGAGCAGGTGTATACCGACAAGGACTACCAGCTGCCTGAGTCGCCGGGCGGGTAGCGCATGCTGTCCATCGAAGAGAACGAAAAGCTGGCGAAGATCGGCCGCGGCACGGCCATGGGCGAGCTGATCAGGCGCTATTGGATGCCGTTCCGGCTCTCGTCCGACCTCCCCGAGGCCGACGGCGAGCCCGTGCGGGTCACGCTGCTCGGCGAGTCGCTCGTCGCGTTCCGCGACACGAGCGGCAAGGTCTGCCTGATCCAGCGCCACTGCGCCCACCGCTGGTCCGACCTCTTCTACGGGCGCAACGAGGAGGGCGGCCTGCGCTGCACCTACCACGGCTGGAAGTACGACGGCGCCGGCAATTGCGTGGACATGCCGACGGAGACCGAGGAGAGCTCCTACAAGGACAAGATCAGGATCACCGCCTACCCCGTGAAGGAGAGCGGCGGCGTGCTCTGGACCTACATGGGACCGCCCGGGCTCGCCGCCGAGATGCCGGAGTTCGAGTACCTCAAGGTGCCGGAGAGCCACCGGTTCGTTTCCTGGAACTGGCAGGAGAACAACTTCGCCCAGGCGATCGAGGGCGGCATCGACTCCGCGCACTCCAACTTCCTGCACGCGACGCTCGACGCCTATCACCGTACCGACGCCTGGCTCGCCAAGGGGGAGCGCACGCGGAGGATGCGCGATCTGTACCACGCGCGCGACCAGCACCCCAAGTTCTTCGCGGAGGACACGGACTACGGCGTCATGACCGGCGCCCGGCGCGAGACGGGCGAGGGCCAGCACTACTGGCGCTTCAACCTGTTCCTCATGCCGTTCTACACGATGCCACCGTCCGCCCAGAAGCAGAAGTTCTTCCACGCCTTCGTGCCGATCGACGACGAGAACGTCCAGCGCTGGACGTTCACCTGGTCGCTCGAGAGCCCGCTGCCCGCCGAACAGGTCGACGAGTGGCGTGTGGGCGCGGGCCTGCACGCGGCGCTCCAACCCGGCCCCGACCACGTCCCGGTCCAGAACCGCTCCAACGACTACCTGATCGACCGGGAGCGCCAGCGCACGAGCACCTTCACGGGGATAACCGGCATCGGGGACCAGGACTTCTCCGTCCAGGAGGGCATGGGCAGACTCACGCCGCGGCAGAACGAGCACCTGGGCACGACGGACGTGGGCATCATCAAGATGCGGCGCCGGCTGCTGCGCGACGCCACCGCGCTCGAGGACGGCGACGAGCCGCGTTCGGCAGCCGACGGCGGGCTCTACCACCTGCGTGCCACGGACATCCTCCTCGAGCCTGAGGCGAGCTGGATGGACGACGCTCGTGTCAAGGAGCTCATGACCGCGACCTGGTGAGGGGCGTCGCGCCGCAGCCATGACGAACCGACGCACACAACCCCAGCAGCAGCCGGAGCCGCCCGACACCGAGGCTATCGAACGCGCCGTCGGCGAGCTCCGCCGGCGGCTGAAGCAGGCAGCGAGCCCGCGTGAGGCCGAGGCAGCCCGGCGCTCGCTGGGCTCGGACGTCCCTGTCTACGGCGTCAAGGCGGCCGAGACGCACCGCATCGGCCTCGAGCTCGTGCGCCGGCTGCGCTCCGCTCCGCCCGCGCTCAGCCTCGACATCGCCGACGCGCTGTTCACGACCGGCAACCTCGAGGAGGGGCTCGTCGGCGCGCAGGTCCTCGGCGCCATGGCCCGCCACATCGGCGGTGGCGACTTCGCGCGCTTCGATAAGTGGGCCGGCGCGCTCACGAACGCGCAGACGGCGGACGGACTCGCCATGAGCGGCATCGCCAAGGCGCTCGCCGTCAAGCCGTCGCTGGCCGCGCAGCTCGCCGTATGGGCGAAGTCCCCGCAGCCGTGGCGGCGCCGTGCGGCCGTCTCCTCCTTCGTTCCGCTGGTGCGCGAGGGCCGCTTCCTCACGGACGCGCTGACCGTGGCCGAGGTCGTGATGGCCGACGCGCACGAGGAGGTGCAGCGCGGGGTCGGCACGCTGCTGCTGGAGGCCAGCCGGATGCAGTCCGCCCGGGTCGTGGAGTTCCTCCAGACGTGGAAGGACAAGGCGCCCCGGCTCGTCCTCCAGATCGCGGCGACCAAGCTTGCGCCGGAGGACCGATCGGCCGTGCTCGGCTCGTGAGCGCCGAGCCTGCGCCGCCGCCCCCAACCCTGGGGCGGCGGCTCTACCGGGGCCTCGCCTTCGCGGTCATGGTTGGCCTCGCGGGAGCGGCGGTCTCGGCCGTGCCGGGGCTGTTCCTCCAGTCCGTCTTCGTCGGCGAGACCCAACGGTGTCTCGAAGCGCAGCGCAAGGACATCGCGGTGGGCGGCGAGATCGTCACCGACTGCGCGGAGGGTCTCGCCGACGCGCCCGTCTGGCTCCCGGTCGTCATGGTCGCCGCCGGCGCTGTGGTGGGCGTCGTGGGAGGCTTCGGCTACGGCTTCTTTCAGCCGCCGCGGGGCGGGGCGGCCGAGCGCGAGAAGGCCTGGCTGCCGTTCTGAGCGTGGCGAAATGGCCTCAACGCTACCCCCCAAGTCGGTAGGCAGTCCCTGGGGTTCCTGCTAGCGTGTAACGGCGGCCCGCTCCAGACGACGGCCGCTCGTTTTTCTGATGCATGCCCTTTCCCTGAACAGCCGAAGACGGGTCGCGGCGCTGCTGGCGGTCGTTGGCGCGTCGCTGGCGGGCGGCTGCGGCCTCTTCAGCGAGCCCGGCCTCATCGTGCATGCCGTTGGGGAGGAGGGCGAGCGGGACATCGCGGTCGTCCAGACCGACGGGACCGATGTCCCAACGACGCTGGCCCACGAGGGGGACGACTTCGGGCCGGTCTGGTCGCCGAACCGTCAGAACATCGCCTTCCTCTCCGATCGTGACGGGAACGTCGAGCTCTACGTCGCGCGGGCGGACGGCGGCACCACTTTGCGGGCGACGAACACCGGGGTCCCCGAGAGCCAGCCGACCTGGTCTCCGGAGGGCGACCGCCTGGCGTACACGTCTCCGGATGCCGATGGCAAACCGCAGATCTACTGGCTTCGCCTCTCCGACCTGATCCCCCACCGGCTCCAGTTCAGGAGCGAGAGCGAGGTGGACCCCGCGTGGTCGCCGAAGGGCGTCTGGATCGCGTTCGCCTCCTTGGACGCCGAAGGCAACTCGCAGGGGTTGTCGCTGCGGAACCCGGACGGAGTGGACGAGCTGCGGATCTCCGACTCGCCCGATCGCTCTCCCGTGTGGTCTCCGGATGGCAAGAAGCTGGCGTTCGTGTCCGAGCGGGACGGCGATCAGGAGATCTACGTCCTGGACGTCGACGAGCGTGGGCCGGTGGGCTCGGCGCGGCGGCTGACCCGCCACCCAGGGCGCGACTTCGCGCCCCAATGGTCGCCCGACAGCAAGCGCATCGTGTTCCTCTCGGACCGCGGCGAGAGCCTCGACGTCCTGACCGTTTCCGACCAGGGCAAGGACCTCCGCGAGCTCACGCGCAACAACATCCCGGAGGTCGCCGTCCGCTGGGGCGGCGACGGCCGCATCGTGTTCGTCTCGGAGCCGGGCGGGCTGTCGGCGCTCTTCATCGTGGACCCCGACGGCACGCAGCAGCAGCTCACCTCCGGCGTGCCGCCGCGCTCGCAGCCCAGCTGGTAAGCGAGGGCCTCAGCCGGCCTCGCGTATCACCGTGTAGAGATGCCGGTACAGCTTGAACGACTCCGTCACCAGCCCGATCGTTCCCACGCCTTCGCCCGGGTCTACGTGCGAGAAGAACGAGAACTCCGTGTAGCGCACGTCGCCTCGGGCCGCCATCGCATCGGCCAGCCGGCGCGACTCCTCGACGGGCGCGAGCGCGTCCTCGCGGTCGTGCATGATCAGCAGCCGGGCGCTCAGGCCGTCGAGGTGCTTGCTCGGCGATAGCGCATCGACGGCGTCCAAGAGCCGCTGCGGCACCTCGCGCAGGAGTGCCTCGGCCTCCTCCAGCGTCGTGCCGGAGAGCAGACCGTGGACCGCCCGCGCCTCCGTCGACAGCCCCTGCAGCGCGCTCTCCGTCAGCGGCCGGCCGCCGGTGAAGTGGCCGTCGAGCGCGGCGCGCTCCGAGGGGAGCGAGAGGCTCTCGATCAGGAGCAGCGTGAAGACTTCCGTCGTCAGCCTGTCGGGCACCCACGGCTCCTCGGTCCCGTCGTAGAACGTCCGCTGGGCGGCGAACTGTTTGATGTAGTCGCGCCCGTCAAAGAAGCCGCTGAAGAAGTTGATGAAGGAGACGTCGGCGCTGATCCGCGGGTCGGACGCCGCCACGACCAGCAGCGACGAGCCGATGCAAAAGCCGGCGCCGCCTATCCGGGTGCGGTCGACGCCGGGCAGGGCGGTGAGGTACTCGAACGCCGCTATCAGCAGCTCGACGTCGGCGGGAGAGACGCGCTTCGCGGCCATGTTCTCCGACCACGGAACGAGCACGACGAACCCGGCGCGTGCCAGCGCCGAGGCCAGATTGACGAGGCGCTCGTCGTCGCGCCCTGCCGGGTTCACGCCCAGGAACAGGACCAGCGCGGCGCGCTGCTTGCGGTCGGGGATGCGGTAGATGTCGGCCTCCGCGGTACGGGAGCCGGCGGGGTATACAACCGCCGTGCGCACCGGCTCGTCCGTGAACCAGCCGAGCGGCTTGACGGGGAAGCCAGGGACCACCTGCAGCACGAGGCCGGCGGTCTTGGCCGACGTGCGGCCTTGGGGGGTCACCACCACGATGAAGGAGAGGAGCGCCAGCGCCGCCAGGAGCGCCAGAGCCGTGCGCTTGAGCCATCGCCTCATCGAGCGTGCTCCCCCAAGCGCGCTGGAAGCGCGAGAGGGCCAGCGGCACGCGCCATGGCCTCGAGCTCGCCCACCTCGGCGATCGCCGAGACGCGCTCGAGGAACGCCGCAAGGCCGGCCGCGTCCGCCCGGACAGCGCGCAGCTGCGCCTCGATGGGGCTCGCCGCGGCCGAGCTCCCCGCATACGTGCCGTGGAAGGCGAACCACGCCGTGTTGAGCTTGCGGAGCTGGTGCCCGTTCGCCACGAATGCGAGCCGCCGCTCCTCCAGATACGCCTCGGCCTCAGCGACGCGCCCGTCGGCCAGGAGCTCATCGAGCCGCAGCCGCGTGACGCGCATCTCCCGGTCGAAGTCGAACGCGTCGGCCGGCGGCTCGGCGCGGCGCTCGCGCGGGCGCCACGGCTCGCGCTCGAACGCCTCCCCCGTGAGGCGCTCAAGCGCCAGGTCCCCGATCTCCTCGGCGGCGATGTTCGCCACCGTCTCGTTGATGCTCTGGAGCTCGCCGCCCGCGGCGTATCGACGCCCGAGCGGGCGGAAGAAGAGCCAGTGGTGCAGCCACTCGTGGCTGGCCACCTCAAGCGTCGTGTGGAGGGACGCCGTCGGCTTCACCTGCGCCGGGTAGGTGGCCAGGCCGCCGAGGCGTACCACGATCGCCGATATCTCGTCCGACGTGGCCTCCACCCCCTCCTCGAGACCGATCTGGTCCAGCAAGCTTACGCCGGGCTCGAGCAGCACGTCGTCGAGCCGCTGGACCGCGTCGCGCGGCGAGCGCACGAGCACGAGGGCTGGGCGCTCGAACGTGAAGTCGACCGGCGGCCACCGGACCGGCCCCACGCGGCGGATGATACCCAGCTCGTCCACCACGTCCGTGATCGCCGCTTCGAGCGTCTCCTCGACGGCCGCTTGGATCTCGGCGCGGCGTGCGGCGAGCGCTCCGGCGTTGACGTTTTGGAGGGCGGTCTGCCCACCGACAAGAGTCTGACCAATCGCCGGCGCTGCCGAAAGGGCGACAACCGCAACGACTGACACAATTCCCGGTCGACCGATCGTTTTCATCAGCACCACTCGCACGCCTGACGGTTTGACTCCGGCCGGACCCATTGTTCGCGGCCTCCTGAGTTTATTATTCGACACGGCAACCGGTAAGCCAAGTGAAAAATGGCAAAACAGGTCATTTTCGTTCCCCATTTACCGTCATAACGGTTGTGACATTGTGCTATTCGGGGTTCGCCTCTGGCGGATCGTCGGGTTCGGCGCCGTCGGTCGAAGGCGCTGCCTCGTCCGATGGCGGCGTCGTCGAATCCGCAGGGGAGCCCTCCTCACCGCCCGCAGGCTCGTGATCTTCCTCGCGGGCGATCTTGGCCGCTGCGACGACGGTGTCTCCCTCACCGAGTCGGATCAGTCGAACCCCTTGGGTTGCCCGGCCGATCTCCCGTACGGCGGTTAGGTCCGTGCGGAGCATCATGCCCTTGGCTGTGATCAGCATGAGTTCGTCGTCGTCGTCGACCGCGCGGATGGCGACGACCGGACCGTTTCGGTCCGTCGTCCTGATGTTGATCACGCCCTTGCCCCCGCGTCGTGTCTTTCGGTATTCCTCGATCTCCGTTCGCTTGCCGTAGCCATGTTCGCATATCGTCAAGAGTGAGGAACCTGGATTGATGGCCACCATGGATACAACGGCGTCGCCCGGGGAAAGCGTCATGCCACGGACGCCGCGGGCGTTTCGCCCCATAGCTCGAACTTCCTGCTCCGGGAAGCGGACGGCCATGCCGTTGCGGCTGCCGAGCACGATCTCATTGTCTCCGGAGGTACGTTCGACGTTGATGAGCGAGTCGTCCGCGTCGAGCGAGATCGCAATAATTCCGCTCGCACGTGGTCGACTGTAGGCGCTCATCGGCGTTTTCTTGACCGTTCCCTTGGCCGTGGCGAAGAAGACGAACGATTCCTCGAATTCCTTAACGGGAAGAACGGCACGGTGGGCTTCGTTCGGTTGCATCTGGAGCAGATTCGCGATCGATCGACCACGTGACGTTCGACTCAT
>JACZSI010000172.1 GCA_022574265.1 Chloroflexota bacterium
GAGCACATCGAAGGGGCGATCAGCATCCCGCTCAAGGACCTTGACCGGGATGCCAAGGAGCGCTTGGATCCCGGCCGTCCCGTCGTCGTCTACTGATGGGACGCGCTCTGAGACATGAGCCCACGGGCCGCGGCGCGGCTCGAAACCCTCGGATTCGATAAGGTCTACGACTACGTATCCGGGAAGTCGGACTGGATCGCGGCCGGACTACCGACCGTTCGTCAGTCGGCCGGCCCACCGACGGCTGGCGGTACGCTGCGGGCTGGCGATGTCATCGGCCACGTCGGCGAGCGGCTTGGCGAGGCGGCACGGAGGGTTCGTGCCGAGGGACAGGACGAGTTGATCGTCGTGGACGACCGGCATGTGGTGCTGGGGCGGATCCGCGGCGCGGCCTTCGATGGGGACCCAAACGCGCTGATCGAAGACGTGATGCGGCCGGGGCCCGCGACGATCCGTCCCGATACACCGCTTGAGACCGTCGTTGCATCACTCGGGCCCGCTGGCGCAGCCAATACGTTGGTCACCGACCCGGACGGCCGGTTCATCGGCACTGTCTACTTGGAGGATGCTCGTACCCGGCTGGGTCACGCTCACTGAGGAAACCCAGCGTCGCGCTTAGCTTGCCCTTGCGGGACTCGCTGAAGAACACCATCGTCTTCCTCTGACACCGCTGGCTCGGGCCCCCTCCCGGCGGGAGGACGCTATGCACACGGGGGAGCGGCGTCGATCCGCGCATCGGGTAGACTGGCCGCGGCGACAGTAAAGGAGGCCGATCGATGGCGGAGATCGTGCTCGGGATCGCTTCGTCCCATGCGCCTCAGCTGGAGATGCTGCCCGGCACCTGGCGGGCGTACGGCGACCGGGGCCGCACCCTGGACAAGCACTGGTTCGAGGGCAACACGTACTCGTTCGGAGAGCTCGTGGAGCTGCGCGCGGCCGACCACTTCGAGAAGGAGTGCACCGAAGAGAAGTTCGAGACGCGATTCAACGCCTGCCAGCAGGCGATCGCGCACCTGAGCGAGACGATCGCGAAGGCGGCGCCCGACGTCTTGGTCATCTTGGGCGACGACCAGCACGAGTCCTTCCAGGACGACAACCTGCCCGCGTTCTGCATCTACTACGGCGAGAGCGTCGACGACTCACCGCGCATCAGCGAGCACCGCGCGGCCTTCGGCGACCCCAAGATCGCCAACCGTCCGTCGCGGACGCTGGCGCAGCCGACGGACGCGGCCCTCGGCGAATACCTCATCGAGACGCTCATCGAGAACGAGTTCGACGTGACGCGCTCGAACAAGCTCCCCGTCGGGCGCGGCGACGGCGCCATCGGACACGCGTTCTACTACGTCTACCGGCGCCTGATGGACAACCACCCCGTCCCGAGCGTCCCGCTGATGGTCAACACCTACTACCCGCCGAACGCCCCCACGGCGAAGCGCTGCTACGACTTCGGTGCCGCCGTCGGCCAGGCCATCCGGGACTGGGACAGCGACAAGCGGGTCGCCGTCATCGCCTCCGGTGGGCTCAGCCACACCGTGATCGAGGAGGACCTCGACGCCAGGATCCTCGATGGGCTGCGGCACGACGACAAGGAGAAGCTCTTGGACTACGCGGACGTGCGGTTCCGCGGCGGCACCTCGGAGATCAAGAACTGGATCGCCCTCGGCGGCGCGGTGGCCCCGACCGGGCTCCGCATGGAGGTCGTGGACTACGTCCCCTGCTACCGCACCGAGGCCGGCAACGGCTGCGCCATGGGCTTCGCGGAGTGGGTCTAGCAAGGGCGCAGCCCTTGACCCGTTAGGGGTAGCGCCGCCGGCTTTGGCGGGGGCCGGCCGCAGAGTTAGCCCGATCCGGTGTGAGGAGGTAGCGCGATGGTCATGCAGGGCACGGACATGAAGGTCGCGGCGACCCCGGAGGACCTCGACGAGTTCAATACCGAGGACGGCTACGCCCGCTGGCAGCAGCGCGAGGGCGTCCGCGTCATCGTGGACTTCGCCTTCGAGGACCTCGGCAAGATCGAGCTGGGGCCGTGGGAGCGCAAAGGCGGCACCGGCGCCATCATCAACATACCCAACGACCATCTGACCAACGACTCGCACGTCGTGGAGATCCGCCCCGGCGGCAAGTCCGAGCCGGAGCACCACCTCTACGAGGAGTTCTGCTACATCATCTCCGGCCGTGGCGCCACGAACATCTGGACCGACGAGGCCCACAAGCAGACCTTCGAGTGGCACGCGGGCAGCCTCTTCGCCATCCCGCTGAACGCCTGGTACCAGCACTTCAACGGCAGCGGCGAGGAGCCGGCCCGCTACATCTCCGTCACCACGGCCCCGCCGATGATGCGCCTGTTCAACGACCTCGACTTCATCTTCGACACCGACTCGTACCTCAAGGGCCGGTTCGACGCCGAGAGCGACTACTTCAGCGGCACGGGGAAGCTCTACAAGAAGCGTGTGTGGCAGTCCAACTTCATCCCGAACGCGCCGGACATGGCGCTCTACGGCTGGCAGGAGCGCGGCGCCGGCGGCATCAACGTGATGCTGGAGATGGCCGAGAACAGCTCCAAGGCGCACATCTCCGAGTTCCCCGTCGGCACGTACAAGAAGGCGCACCGCCACGGACCGGGCGCCCACCTGCTGATCCTCAGCGGCGACGCCGGCTACTCGACGCTGTGGACGAAGGACGACCGCTCCGACCTGCGCAAGGCGGACTGGAAGGTCGGCGGCATGGTGATCGTGCCGGGGGACGATATGTTCCACCAGCACTTCAACACCGGCAACACGCGCGCCCGCTACCTCGCCATGTACACCGGCGGCATGGGCCTCTACAAGCCGCGGTCCAACCGTGGCTGGCTCGCCGACAAGAGCGTCAAGGAGGGCGGGTGGCAGATCGAGTACGAGGACGAGGTGCGCGAGAACCACGAGCACTTCGAGGCCGACCTGGCCGCGCACGGGGCGCCCTGCCGCATGAAGGCGTTCATCCCCTGGTGCACGGGCGAGGTGGGCCCGACGAGCGAGCGCGAGGCCTAGCTGTACTTCCCATAGAGGTTGTTGACAGGTGAGGAGCCTCTGTTGTTGCTGTTGGTGTGACAAACCGCAACGACAACAGGAGGCTCCTCATGACGCATCGTAACGCACGACTGACTCCGGTGACGCGC
>JACZSI010000041.1 GCA_022574265.1 Chloroflexota bacterium
AGCGCAAAGAGATGCCTGACATCGACATGGACTTCCAGGACGACCGGCGCGACGAGGCCATCCGCTACGTCGTCGAGAAGTACGGGCGGGACCACGTCGCGCAGATCATCACGTTCGGGACGCTCGGTGCGAAGGCGGCGATCCGCGATTCCGGCCGGGCGCTTGGCATGGCGTACGCCGACGTCGACCGCATCGCCCGCCTGGTGCCGACGCGCGTGGGCATGACGCTGGAAGCCGCGATGGCCGAGTCGCAGGAGATGCAGGAGGCCCACCAGGGCGACGAGACCCTCCGCAAGCTCATCGACACGGCCTTCGGCCTCGAGGGCGTGGTACGCCACGCGAGCACGCACGCCGCGGGCGTCGTCATCTCCTCGGACCCGCTGACCGACCACGTCCCGCTCCAGCGGCCAACCAAGGGCGACGAGGACGGCGTCGCCATGACGCAGTACGCGATGGAGCCCGTGGCCAAGCTGGGGCTGCTCAAGATGGACTTCCTGGGGCTCATCAACTACTCGATCCTGGACAACGCGCGGCGCCTGGTGCGCGACCGTCACGGCGTCGACCTCAAGCTCAGCGAGATCCCGTTCGACGACACGAAGACGTACGAGCTGCTCGCCTCCGGAGAGACCACGGCCCTCTTCCAGCTCGAGAGTCCGGGGATGCGGCGCCACATCAAGGACCTGCGCCCGGAGAGCCTCGGGGAGCTCGCCGCGATGGTCGCCCTCTACCGGCCTGGCCCGATGGAGCACATCTCGACGTACATCGACTCCAAGCACGGTCGCGTGCCGATCCGTTACCCGCACCCGGCGCTGGAGGACATCCTCAAGGAGACCTTCGGCGTCATCGTCTACCAGGACCAGGTCCTGCACATCATGCGGCTCTTCGCCGGCTACTCGCTCGGCGAGGCCGACGTCGTCCGCAAGGCCATGGGCAAGAAGATAGCGTCGCTCATGCAGCAGGAGCGCGAGAAGTTCATCGCCGGCGCCGACACGCAGGGGTACGGCGAGCAGATCGCCGGCGAGATCTTCGACCTCATCGAGCCGTTCGCGGGCTACGCCTTCAACAAGGCGCACAGCGTGAGCTACGCCGTGGTCGCCTACTGGACGGCGTATTTCAAGGCGAATTACCCCGTGGAGTTCATGCGCTGCGTGCTCAATGCCGCCGAGGGCAACGCAGACCGGGTCGCGGCCGCGGTCTTCGAGTGCAAGCGGATCGACATACCGGTGCTGCCGCCTGATGTGAGCCGCTCCGAGGTGGCCTTCTCGATCGACGTGGCGGACGACGGCCGCACGGCGATCCGCTTCGGGCTCGCGAGCGTCAAGAACGTCGGCGCAGCGGCGGTGGAGGAGCTCGTTGCCGAGCGCACGGCCAACGGCGCGTTCGCATCGCTCGAGGAGTTCGCGCGGCGGGCTGGGGCCGAGGCCGCCAACCGCCGTGTGTTGGAGAGCCTGATCCGCGCCGGCGCGCTCGATGGCTTCGCCCACCGTGGCCGGCTGCTCGCCACGCTCGATCAGCTCATGCAGGTCATCGGGCGCGAGGCGCGGCTGAAGGACTCCGGCCAGTCGACGATGTTCGATATGTTCGGCGACTCGGTGCCGACCCCCCTTGCGCAGATCGAGCTGATCGACGCCCCGGAGCCCGCCGAGCGCGAGCGCGCGCTGTGGGAGCGCGAGCTGCTCGGCGTCCCGCTCAGCTCGCGGCCGCTGGACCCGAAGTACGCCCCGGCGGAGGCGATCCTCTCGAAGGAGCAGCTCGAAGCCGAGCAGGAGAACCACAAGGTCATGTTGGTCGGGCAGGTCTCGAGCGTCCGCCTCCAGCTCGACAAGCAGGGGCGGCGCATCGCCTTCGTCAGCTTGGAGATATTCGACGGCTCACGGGTCGACGTCGCGGTGTGGTCGAGCGCCTACGAGCGCACGGCCGAGCTGTGGGTCGAGGGCGCCACCGTTCAGCTGCGCGGCCCGGTTCGCCGCCGCAACGACGAAGTCTCGGTCCACTGCGACGAAGCCTCGCTCTACGAGATCCCGGCTGGTGACGAGGGCGTCGAGCCGGCAGCTTCGCCTGCTCCGGAGCTGGCGCCCCGCGCGCGGGAGTGGGAGCCGGAGCCCAAGGCCCCGGCGGCGCCGGAGCAGCCCGCTCCCGCAGCCGTGCCCGCCCCGGCAGCTACCCTCACTGGCAACGGCGCGCGTGTGGACCGGGCCCCCGCCGCGCCGCCCCGTGTCAACGGCCAGGGCCCGACGCCGCCTCGGCGCAAGCTGCTCGTCAACCTGACGGAGACCAAGCAGCCGCAGGAGGACACGCACCTGCTGCGGACGGTGATGGAAGCGCTGCTGGACTACCCGGGGACCGACGGCGTGGACCTGCTCATCTGGAGCGAGGGGAAGCGCTGGCGCCTGGAGATGCCCATCGTGACCACGGGCTACTGCGACGACCTTGCCGCGCGCCTGGAGGAGATCCTGGGGCACGACGCCGTCACCATCGAAGAAACGCCCGTCCCCGCCGGGGCTTAGCGCCGCCGCGCGACGGCCTCCAGCTCAAGCAGCCGCGCCTTGAGCGGCAGCCCGCCTCCGCCGAAGCCGTGCAGCGCACCGTCGCTGCCGATGACGCGGTGGCACGGCACGACCAGCGGCACGCGGTTGCGCGCCATCGCCTGGCCCGCGCCGCGCGCCGCCTTCGCGTTCCCGGCCTGCTCGGCGAGCCACCGGTAGCTCCGCGTCTCGCCGGGGGGGATGCTCCGGCAGGCGTCCCACGCGCGCCGGAAGAACGCGCTCGCTCCCCCCAGGTCCAGGCGCACGTCCCACTCGTCGAGCTCCCCGCGGAAGTAGGCGTCGAGCTGCGCCGAGAAGCTCTCGAACGCGCCCTCCGCCCGCTCGGGCAGCGGCTCGTCCATGAGGTCCGCGAGGTGCTCCAGCGCTGCGATGGGCGTGGGCTCGGGCAACGAGCAGTACCGGATCCCTTCGGATGAGCCGACGACGCCGACCCATCCCCAGCTCGTCTCGATCAGGTCGTGGTGGAGGTCCAAGGTGGTGGCTCCTCGTTCGCCCGGTGGGCGTCAGGCGGAGACCACCATACACCGTGGATCAGGGCACTAGGCAGCGCGCCGCTTGGCCGTCCGGCTGCCTTTGGGGACGACCCTGCCGCGCGGGAGGGGCGCGGTCTCTGCTGCCGTGGGTGCGGCCGTGCGGAAGCGGAGGGCCTCCGTGTACATCTGCTGTGCCTCGAGCTCCGCCTGGACGGCGGACTGCATCTTCTCGACGGCGCGCAGGGCCTGACGGACCTCGTCCTCCATGCGCTCTTTCTGCTCGGCGACGTCAGCCGCGGCCTCGCGCTGGGCCTGGTCCTTGAGCGTCGTGGTGTCCGCCGCGGCTTGCGCTTCGGCGGTCCGGCGGTACGCATCGGCCTCCGCACGCAACGTACCGGCGTAGGTGCTGGCGTCGGAGCGAACGCCGTCGGCGTGGTCGTCGGCCTCGGTGCGCGCCGACGCTGCGTATGCGTCGGCATCGGCGCGGACGGTGGCGGCACGCGCCAGCTCGGCGCGTGCGGCATCGTAGGTCTCCTCGGCGTCGGCGCGCAGCTTGCGGGCGTCGTCGTAGTCCGCCTCCGCCTTGGCGCGGGCTTCGGCGCTGAAGGCCTCCGTCTGCTCGAGGGTCTGGCGTTGGACCTCGTCGCGGTACTTCGCGGCTTCCTGCTTCATGGCCCGCGCGTGGTCGAGCTTCCGGTCGGCGTCCTGGCTGTAGACCATCGCGCGAGCGAGCATGCCGGGGAGTGGCGCGCCGTCGTCGGCGGAAGAAGCCGCGAGCATGGTCCGGATGTCGTACATGCTGCCGTTGGTCTGTTGCTTGTTTGGTGTTGTCATCCCCCCAATCGTATGGAGTTACCCTGCGCATGGGGGGGTGCGGACACCCAATCCGCGTGGGGGTCTGCCCTAGTGGCCCAGCCGGCGGCGCCGCACGAGGTAGAGGAGCGAGAGCACGCCGGCGCCGGTGGCGATCACGCCGGCGATGATGGCCCCGCGCGCCCGGCCGCCTTCGAGCGGAACTTCCGGGGCGGCAGTCGCTGTGGGGGCCGGCGGTTCCGGGGATGGCCCGGCCAGGGGGGCTGGTGCGGCCTGTGCCGGCGTCGGCGTGGGCGAGGCCGGCGGCTGTGCGGGCGCGCTCGCGGTGGTTGGCGTTGGCGCGGGCGGGGCCGGCGTTGGCGTGGGCGTGGCCGGCGGCGCAGCCGGGTCGCCGACGAAGCGGTACACGCCGCCGTCGAAGCCCAAGACGTAGAGCTCGCCGCGCGCGTCGGTGCCGAACGAGGAGACCTGGAAGGGCGCTCGCAGCAGATGCACGGGCCCGCTCACGCCCAAGTCGGTGTGCCGGAACCCCCAGATGCGTCCCGAGCAGAAATCGGCGTAGACGTAGACGCCCGAGAGCGCGGGCACGGCGGCTCCGCGGTACACGTACCCGCCCGTCACCGAGCACCCGAGGCCGTGGCCGTACTCGACGACCGGCGGCTCGAGCCCGGAGCGGTCGCAGTCCGACGTGAGGAAGCAGTTCGTGCCCTCCATCGTGTTCCAGCCGTAGTTCCGGCCGGGCAGGACCAGGTCGATCTCCTCTCGGTCGGCCTGGCCGACGTCGGCCGCCCACAGGTCCCCGGTCGCGGGATCGAACGAGAACCGCCACGGGTTCCGCAGCCCGTACGCCCATATCTCCCCTCGCGCACCGGCCACGCCCACGAAGGGGTTGTCCGGCGGGATGCGGTAGGGCGCGCCCGCGCTCGCGCCCTGGACGTCGATGCGCAGGATCGAGCCGAGGAGCGTGCCGAGGTTCTGCCCGTTCCCCCGCGGATCGCCGCCCGATCCACCGTCGCCGAGGCCCACGTAGAGGAAGCCGTCCGGGCCGAAGGCGATCATGCCGCCGTTGTGGTTCGAGAAGGGCTGCGGGACCTCGAGGAGCACGAGCTCGGAGGTGGCGTCGGCCGCGCCGGGGTCGCCTGAAACGGAGAAGCGCGAGAGCACGGAGCGCCGCGGGCCGGCAGCGCTGTAGTAGAGGTAGAAGTAGCCGTTGGAGGCGAAGCCAGGGTCGAAAGCGAGGCCCAGCAGCCCCTCCTCCCGGCGCGCGCGGCTTACCCGGCCGGTGATGTCGAGGAACACGCCGCGGTCCGTGCCGGGTGCGGTCGAGGCCAGGACGTGGACGACGCCGCGCTGCTCGACGACGAAGAGCCGGCCGGAGCCGTCGCCGGCGGAAGTGAGGAAGACGGGCTCGTCGAAAGCGATGTCCCCGAAGGCGCGCTCGAGCTCGACCGGCCCGATGGCCTGGGAAGGTGCGCCCGCGGACACGAGCGTCGCCCAGAAGAGCAACGTGAGTGCGAGCAGACCGCGGCGCGCCACGACGGGGGCGGAGGGCTAGCGGTCGTCGCCGCGGCGGCGGCCGAACCCGAAGCGCCTGAGGAACCCCGGCAGCTCGACGCGAGGCTCCGGGGCCTCTTCGACCACCGGCGTGGGCGTGCCCTCGGCCAGGGAGTCCTCGACCAGCTGCTCCAGCGACTGCTCCGCTTCGCCGGTGCCCTGCGGCAGGCCGGTGGCGATGACGGTGATGCGGACCTCGTCTTCCATCTTGGGGTCCGTGACCATGCCGAAGATGATGTTCGCCTCGGGGTCGACCATCTTGCCGATGAAGTCGGCGGACTCCTGGACCTCCTGGATCGTCAGGTCCGTGCCGCCGGTGATGTTGAGCAGGACGCGCGTCGCGCCCTCGATCGGCACGTCGATGAGCGGGCTCGCCATGGCTTCCCTCGCGGCATCGGTCGCGCGGTTCTCGCCGCGGCCGTGACCGATGGCCATCCACGCGGGGCCCGAGCCCATCATCACCGTCCGCACGTCGGCGAAGTCCAAGTTGATCTCGCCGGTGATGGTGACGAGCTCCGCGATGGACTGCACCCCCTGGCGCAGCACGTCGTCGGCGATGCGGAAGGCGTTCTCGGCGGTCATGCCGGCGTCCGCGATGGCGACGAGCCGGTCGTTGGGGATCATGATGAGCGTATCCACGTGGGGGCGGAGCTTGGCGATGCCCTGCTCGGCCTGGTAGATGCGCCGGTAGCCCTCGAACGAGAACGGCTTGGTGACGGTGGCGATGGTGAGTGCGCCCAAGGAGCGTGCGATCTCCGCGATCAGCGGCGCGGCGCCGGTCCCCGTCCCGCCGCCCATGCCGCAGGTGATGAAGACCAGGTCGGTCCCGGCCAGCAGGTCGTAAAGCTCCTCGCGTGACTCCTCGGCGGCCTCGTAGCCGAGCTCCGGGTCGCCGCCGACGCCGAGCCCGCGCGTGAGCCGCTCGCCGATGCGGAGCTTGGCGGGCACGTCGATGTGCAGCAGGTGCTGCGCGTCGGTGTTGACGGCGACGTACTCGACGCCGGGCATGCGTTGGCGGTACATGCGGGCCACCGCGTTGGAGCCGCCGCCGCCGACGCCGATGACCTTGATCCGGGCCACGCCGGCGGGCTGGCCGGGCGGGCGCGGGATGGGGGCCGTGACGGGAGCCGCGGCCCGCGCCTCCGTGCCGTCTTCTGCGCTCGCATCCGGAGTCTCGGCGGCCGCCGTGGCGGGGGCAGCCTGCGTCTGGTCGGTTGGCGCGCCGGTGCGCTCGCGTCCCTCCAGCATCTGCATCAGGCGCACCCAGGTGCTGGACGGGAACTCCGAAGGCTTCAGCAATCCCTGTTCCAGCATCGCCAGCTGCTCGTAGGGGACCTGGAGCCGGTGGGCGAGGTCGCTGAGGTCGTTGCCGGAACGGTAGCGGAGCTCGCGGAGGTAGAGGCCGAACCGGGTCATCTCCGTGGGCGGCTCGCCGCGCAGGGCGAGCCAGCGCTCGGCGGCGTCCATGGCGAAGCGCACCCAGGCGCCGCGGCCTATCGAGAGGGTGTTATCCGGCCCGCCGGTGGTCATCCTTCTGGCTCCTCGCCGAAGCGCACCATCACCTCGGCCGTCTCGCGTCTGCCGAGCCCGGACTGCTCGCAGTAGGTGCGGAAGCGGTCCTTGGCGCGGTTGAGGCGCATCGTGATCGCTCGCGTATTGGCGGCGTCCAGCATCACTGCCATCTCCTCTGGAGAGCTCTTCAGCAGATAGCGCAGGCGCAGGGCGAAGGCGTCGCGAGGGAACTGCTTCTCGAACCCCTGCCAGATGCCGTCGGTGGCCCCGAAGAACTCCAGCGCTTCGGCGTCGGGCGTCGCCGCGCTCTCGATGGGCGCCACCGCGGGCTCGGGCGCGCGAGGCTCCGCCGCCTGGCGCTGTGAGATGGCCCACAGCCGCTGGTAGCACTCCTCGACCTTGGCGACGTACCAATCGGCGACGGGCTGGCGGGCCCGGAACTCGGGGACCTCCACCAGCAGGGCCAGCAGGGCGTCGGAAGCGGCGTCGTCGCGCAGCCCCTCGGGGATCGTGGAGAGGCCCCACTTGTCGGGCTCCGCGTAGATACGCTCGGCGAGCTCGGCCGTGAGGTTCCGCACCTCGCGCTGGTTGCCCTCGGCGCGCAGGCGGTCGTGGAAGGGGTCCGTCGCGTCGCGCAGGACGATCTGGAGCCGCTTGATGAGCTCTGAATCGGAGTGGTAGTTGGGATTCGTCGTCATGCTGTTGCCGCGCCGCCCGGCAACGGCCAGGCGCGGCGATGATACCAGAAAACCAGCACGCCAGAACCGCGTCCGGGGCCACCCTCCGGCCGATTTCCGGCCCCCCCGCGGCTGCCGGCCCGCGGTGCGTGAACCGCCTTGATGGCCCCCGACCCCCGGTGATAGCATGGGCCACTCGCGCGCGGTCCTCCAGATGAGACAGGGCGCTGAGACGAGACCATGGCCATCCAAAAAAAGACAGACGACCGGCTCGAAGACCTCGACCGGCGCAAGCAAGAGGTGCACGGTTCGGGCGGCGCCGCCCGCATCGAGGCCCAGCACGCCAAGGGCAAGCTGACGGCCCGCGAGCGCCTCGCGATGCTGCTCGACCCCGGCTCATTCGAAGAGCTCGACTCCTTCGTCCTCCACCGCTCCGTGGACTTCGGCACGGCCGACAAGAAGTACCCCGGCGACTCGGTCGTCACGGGGTACGGCAAGATCCAGGGCCGGACGGTCTACGTGTACTCCCAGGACTTCACCGTCTTCGGCGGCTCGCTCTCAGAAGCGACGGCCGAGAAGATATGCAAGGTCATGGACATGGCCATGCGCAACGGCGCGCCGATCATCGGCCTCAACGACTCCGGCGGCGCGCGCATCCAGGAGGGCGTGGCGAGCCTCGCTGGCTACGGCGAGATCTTCATGCGCAACACGATGGCATCCGGCGTCGTGCCGCAGATCTCCGCGATCTTGGGGCCGTCGGCGGGCGGGGCCGTCTACTCCCCCGCCATCACCGACTTCACGCTGATGGTCCGCGGCATCTCCCAGATGTTCATCACCGGCCCCGAGGTCGTCAAAGCGTCGATGGGCGAGGACGTGACCGCCGAGGAGCTCGGCGGTGCCGAGAGCCACGCGGTGCTCTCCGGCGTCTCCCACTTCACGCTCGAATCCGAGGAGGAATGCCTCGAAACGGTCCGCCACCTTCTGAGCTTCCTGCCGCAGAACAACCTGGACGACCCGCCGGCCGGCGATCAAGACGACGACCCGGAGCGCACGAGCCCGAAGCTGCGGTCGATCGTCCCGGACGACTCGGCCCACGCCTACGACATGCTCGACGTCATCGAGGAGGTCGTCGACCACGGCGAGTTCCTGAACGTCCAGCGCGACTACGCGCCCAACATCATCGTCGGCTTCGGGCGGCTCAACGGCCGGAGCGTCGGCATCGTCGCCCAGCAGCCGTCCTACCTCGCGGGCGTCATCGACATCCGAGCGTCGGTCAAGGCCGCGCGGTTCGTCCGGTTCTGCGACGCGTTCAACATACCGATCATCACCTTCGTGGACGTGCCCGGCTACCTCCCCGGCAAGGAGCAGGAGCACGATGGCATCATCCGCCACGGTGCGAAGCTGCTCTACGCCTACGCCGAGGCGACGGTGCCCAAGATCACGATCGTCACGCGCAAGGCGTACGGCGGCGCGTACATCGTCATGGGCAGCAAGCACCTGGGGTCGGACATCAACTTCGCGTGGCCGACGGCGGAGATCGCGGTCCTCGGCCCGGACGCCGCGGTCAACATCATCCACCGCCGCCGGATCGCGGAGGCCGAGGACCCGGAGGCGACGCGCGCCGAGCTGCGCGACGAGTTCCGCGAGAGCTTCGCCAACCCCTACCAGGCGGCCGAGCGCGGCTTCGTCGACGACGTCATCGACCCGGCCGAGACGCGCCCGAAGCTGATCCGCGCGCTGGACGCGCTCCAGAACAAGCGCGACACGCTCCCGCCCAAGAAGCACGGCAACATCCCCCTGTAGCCGCAGCTGCATCCCGGCTTGCCCGCGTTTCTGAGCGGGCTTAGAATGACTCGCGCACCCGAAGGACGCGTATCGCACGGTGTCGCTGGCGCGCGGCGTCGTCACCTCATCATCGGCCTCTGACCAGATGCGCCTGCCGAGGCGCCGCTCTGAAGCAGCGCGCTCAGCAGAAGGACACATGACATGCTCGACCTCCTGAAGATCGCCCGAACCGAAGCCGGCGGAGGCGACCTGCTGGGACTGCTTTCCGGCCTTTTCGAGCCCACGGATGTGCGGCCTACCGGCTACCCCGACGCCCCGATATGGCAGGGCGGGAACCACGACGGGAAGGTCAATCCGGTTGCCCACTCCCTCACCGACGCCTACGCCTTGCTCGGCACGGTAGCGGCGGCCGATATCCTCGGCCTCCCTTTCTATGCGGTGCCCATGTGGGCGCAGATCAGGCACGACGAGAAGCTGGCGCCGCTCAGCTGGTTCGGCAACATGCCCGTCACCTCGATCAAGTGGTCGACGGCCGGCGACGCCTACGTCAACGACGGGAAGGGCGGCAAGGTCGTCGTCATGGGCAAATCCGGCAACGCACCGCTGCGCACCCAAGCGGGCGTGTACTGCAACGTCCGTCCCTACGGATGCACCACGGTGGTGCGCTGCATGCCCTGCCTCCCCTACTCCCAGAACCAGAAAGCATTCGGCGTCGATCCGGAAACCGGGATCGTCCACTCGGAGATGAACACGCCGGGTGTGCAGATGGCCTATGCCTCCCGCTTGTTCCTCAAGATGGTCCATGAGACGACCAAGTTCGGCCGGGTCGCCATGAAGCCAACACAAGCGCAGGAAGACGGCATCAACGCCGGCCTCCTTTCATGGCTGCTCCAGGGCACGCAGTTCACGATCGGCCGCAGATATGCCGTGGACGGATACGAAGAGCATCGTGAGAATGTCGACCGCATCATCGCCTTGCTGCCGAGCGATTTCAAAGACGGGATGGAGTCGTGGAGCGGCCAGATAGAGCAGCATATCGCCGATACCAACTACGGCCTTCTGATCTGGGACCTGATCGAGCAGCGGGACAACATCATCCTGGCGACCGACCTCGACGGCGACCGGCTGACCGACCTGCTCGCGGACATCTCCGACCCGCTGCGGCGGTTCGGACAGCTGGTGCTAGACCACGTCGGTGCCAACGCCAAGATGGACAGCAAGATGTGGACCGGCATGGGTTACACCACCGGCAACGGCCGGGACATGACGTCGATCATGTACCGCATGGACGGCCCGCCCATCCATGAGCAGACGCTGGGCTCGGCCGATGCCATGCTCCTCCGCCTGCTCGATGGCGACGAATCGATGGGCGGCACCAAGAGCCCGTATGACCCTCGCATCCACTTCGTTCTGATCCGCGCTGCCTACCTCGATGCGAACCCCGGCAACGAGCAGCTCCGCGAGTGGCTGGACGCAGCGGTGGCCACTTTCGATGAGGTTTACGCTGGCACACGCCCCGGATTCCTGGAAGGCTACAAGGCCCTGAAGGCAAAGATCACACCCTGGGGGGCCTAGTGGCACATCGGCCCCAGCAAGCCCCTGACGATCAAGCAGCAGACAGGATGATTCATGCGTAAGAAAGTCACCGTCGTCGGCGCGGGCAACGTCGGCGCCACCACCGCTCAGCGCCTGTTCGAGCGCAACTACATCGACGTCGTCTTGGTGGACGTGGTCGAGGACATGCCGCAGGGCAAGGCGCTCGACATCGCCGAGTCGGGCCCCGTCCTGGGCATCGACGCAAGCATCATCGGCTCCAACGGCTACGAGGAGTCCGCGGACTCCGACGTCGTGGTCGTGACGGCCGGCATCGCCCGCAAGCCGGGGATGAGCCGCGACGATCTGCTCTTCACGAACATGAAGATCGTCGGCTCCGTCGTCGAGCAGGTCGTGAAGCACTCGCCGGAGTGCGTGCTGATGGTCGTCTCCAACCCGCTCGATGCGATGGTGCAGCACGCCTATGGCGTCTCGAAGCTCCCCAAGGCCCGCGTGGTGGGCATGGCCGGCGTGCTGGACACGGCCCGGTTCCGGACGTTCCTCGCCCAAGAGCTGGGCGTGTCGGTCCGCGACGTGCAGGCCTACGTCCTGGGCGGCCACGGCGACCAGATGGTGCCGCTGACGCGCCACACGACCGTCGGCGGCGTCTCCATCGCCGAGCTCTTGAGCGCCGACGCGCTCGAGCGCGTCATCAAGCGCACGCAGGGCGGCGGCGGCGAGATCGTCGCGCTGCTCAAGACCGGCAGCGCCTTCTACGCGCCGTCGGCCGCGATCGCCGAGATGGTCGACGCGATCCTGCTGGACCAGAAGCGCCAGCTCCCCTGCGCGGCGCTGCTTGAGGGCGAGTACGGCATCTCCGGGATCTACATGGGCGTCCCCGTCATCCTGGGCGCGGGCGGCGTCGAGAAGATCGTCGAGCTCAAGCTGACCGCCCCCGAGCGCAAGATGCTCGCGGCCTCGGCCGACGGCGTGCGCGAGCTCGTCGAGGTCATGGCGAACGCGCCGGCGGGGTAGGCCGTCCTCTCTGCAAACCCAGGGATGAATGGGGC
>JACZSI010000173.1 GCA_022574265.1 Chloroflexota bacterium
GCTTCATGCCGGTCGAATACTCGCCGATGGCGCGGTAGCGCTCCTCGTCGAGGCCGACGTGCCGCAGGATGTCGGCTGCCCGCGTGCGGGCGTGGGCGGGCGGCAGGCCGCTCACCTGCGCCATGTGCATGAGGAACTCCGACGCGTTCATGTTGGACGGCAGCGCCTCGGTCTCCGGCATGTAGCCGAGGCGGGCCCGGCCTTCGACCGAGTCATAGGGACGCTTCCCCATGACCTCAGCCGAGCCGGACGTGGGCCGGATGAGGCCGAGGAACAGCTTGATGGCGGTGCTCTTCCCGGCCCCATTAGGACCGAGCAGCCCCGTCACGCCCTCGTTGACCTCGAAGTTCACCGACTCGAGGGCGATGGTCTGGCCGTAGTGCTTCGAGAGGTCGCGCGCTTCAAGGAGAGGAGGCATCGCGACGGATTCTACACGCTCGCGCTCGATGCGGTGATGGTCTGCCCGCCGTCCACGACG
Source organism: Chloroflexota bacterium (assembly GCA_022574265.1). GTDB lineage: Bacteria > Chloroflexota > Dehalococcoidia > Lucifugimonadales > Australimonadaceae > JADFRC01. The sequence goes on from JACZSI010000173.1 coordinate 479, forward strand.
AGGGCGTGACCGGTCACGAACGACGACTCGTCGGATGCCAGGAAAAGCACCGCGTATGCGATCTCCTCCGGCCTCGCGAGCCGGTGCAGCGCGTGGACCGTCGCCCCGGACTTCTGCGTCTCGGTCAGCATCCGCGCACGCGGCGGGAACTCCCGGATGCGGGGCGTGTCGGTCGGGCCGGGACAGACGCAGTTCACGCGTATGTCCGGTCCGTAGTCGATCGCGAGCGCACGCGTCAGATTGACGATGGCGGCCTTGGTCGCCGAGTACGCCGGGTAGCGCGGTGAAGCCATGAGACCGAAGGTGGACGCCGTGGCGACGATGTTGCCACGCCCAACCTCCAAGAAATGAGGGATGGCAGCCCGCACGCCGTGGTAGACCCCGCCCAGGTTGATGCCAACGACGTGGTCCCACTCCTCGTCCGACATCTCGTGGATGCGCTTGCGCACGCCCGTACCCGCATTCAGGAACAGCACGTCCAGCCCCCCGTACCGCTCGAGGGCTATGGCCACCATCGCCTCGTTCGTCGACTTCTCGGCGATGTCGCCCAGCACGAAGACCGCCTGCCCGCCGTCGGCTTCGATCAGCCGATCGACGCGCGGCTCGCCGGTCTCCACGGTCGACGCAGACGACCTTGGCGCCCTCGCGGGCGAACAGCCGCGCGGTAGCACGGCCGATGCCGCTATCGGCGCCCGTCACCACGGCCACGCGCCCCTCGAGCCGCCCAAGCCCAGGCCCGATGCCGGGGTGCTCGTCGTCCTTCGATGTCACCGAATCACCTCCTGGTCGGCCGGGGGCGGGCCGCAGCGCTAGCGCCCCCCTGTCATTCTGAGCCGACAGGCGAAGAATCTCGTAGCGCGCGCTGGTTGAAGACTTAGGTCCTGGGACGAGACCCTTCACTGCGCTCAGGGTGACAGCCTGGCGTTGGGCTCTCTGTTTGCCGCTCTGAGCTGAGCGAGCGATCGCGCTCCCTCGCCCGTTGCCGTCAGTGCGCCTTCCCGGGACAGAACGAGCGATTCCTCGTCAGGCTTGCGCGACCGTCACGCTCATCACCGTCGGCAGGCCCTCGAGGACCTTCTCGAACGAACGAGCGCCGTCGCGGCTCATCCAGACGGTCCCGTCCATCATCCCAGCGAACCACCGGTCGGGGTCGTCCGCCGCCACCGCGAGCCCACGCGGCACGGTGACGCACGGCTGTGGCAATCCCTCGGTCGAGGTCGTCCACGTGCGCCCGCCGTCCTCGCTTCGCGCGAAAGCCGAGTCGCCGCCCTCCGGGCGCCGCCTCCAGCTCCCGGGTCCCGCCGCCGTCACCGCGGACAGCAGCAGCCCCGGCCGGTCGGGGTGCCCGACCAGCGGCGAGGAGGTGTACCGGCGGCCTTCGAGCCCCTCGTTCGCCGGCGCGAAGTGCGCTCCGCGGTCCTCGCTGCGGAACATGCCCTTGCCGGTGCTCGCGACCACCACGTCCGGCTCGGCGGACGTCACGGCGACGCCGTGGCCGTCGTGGTCAACGCCGTTGTCGATCTGCTCCCACGTCTTCCCGCCGTCGAGGCTCCGGATGGCCCAGCCCTCCTCGATGGCGCCGTAGACCGCCAGCGGGTCCTCCGCGGTCAGCGCGATCGACTTCAGACGGCTCACGTGCGGCGGCACGGGGCCCGTCCAGCCCTTGGTCGTCGGAAGCTGCTCCAGCCCCTCGCACGCCGTCCAGCGCTCGCCTCGGTCGGTGCTCACGAACACGTTCGTGGGGCTCGTGCCGACGAACAGCGTGCCGGTGCGCGGGTCCTGCGCGATGGACCAGATCGCCTTGTGCACGATGCCGGCGTTGATCTCGTCCCACGTCCGTCCGGCGTCCCGGCTGCGGAACATGCCCGAGGTCGTCGTGCCCGTGAACAGCGTCTCCGGCTCGTCGCAGTCCACCACCACCGGCGCGCGGAAGCCTCCCTGGCCCTCGAAGCCCACGAGGCGCGCCGCGTAACCCCTGGCGCCCGGCTCCGCCAGGTACAGCCCATCGTTGGTGCCCAGGTACAACGTGTGTCCGTTGGTCGCTCCCATGAGTCCCTCCTATGCACGCCTGCCCGCCACTTGCTGGGCCGATGATATCCCAACGCGCGCCCTATTCCTCAAGCCGCAGGACCTGCCAGAACTCGTCGCGCGTCGAACGGGCGCGCGCCTCGTCGATGCCGAAGAACCCAAGCACGCGGCAGCCGGCCCCCGCCGGCACCCGCAGCAGGCCGAGCAGGATGTGCTCGGTCCCGATCGGATACGTCTCGCTGAAGAGCGCGGCCTCCTCGAGCGAATAGTCGAGGACCGCTCGCGCCGCCGGCGTGTGCGGGACGCCCGCGTAGTCCACCGGCGCGTCGTCTCCGCCGTCGCGGCGCCGCCCGTGCAGCAGGACGAACTCCGTGTGCGCCAGGACGACGGCCAGGTCGATCCCCATCTTGGCGAGGATCAGCCCGCCGGCGCAGTCCGGCTCCTTGAGCACGCCCAGCAGCAGGTGCGCGGTCATCACGCCCGGCCGCTCGATCGGGCCGCCGCTCCGCGCTTCGACCGCGTGGTCCCACGCAAGCCGCGCGCACCGCCCCATGCGTTCAGTTTCCATGCCCGTGGTCATCTCCACGCTCCGACGGCTCGCAGTGTAGGCCCCAGCC
>JACZSI010000174.1 GCA_022574265.1 Chloroflexota bacterium
CGCGCTCGTCGGGCGCGTCCGGGCTGCGGTGCCCGGCGTCGCGATGGTCACCGACCTGATCGTCGGCTTCCCCGGCGAGACCGAGGCGCAGTTCGAGGACTCGCTTGCGATGGTCCAGGACCTGCGCTTCGACAAGGTGCACACGGCCGCGTACTCGACGCGCCCCGGCACGATCGCCGCGCGCAAGCTCGACGACGACGTGGGGGATGAGGAGAAGAAGCGCCGTCTGCGGGCCATCGAGGATGTGCAGGAGAGCGTGCTCACCGAGATCAACTCTGGCTACCTCGGCTCCACGCAGGAGGTGCTCGTGGACGGCCGCTCGCGCGGGCGCTGGCAGGGGCGGACGCGGACCGACAAGCTCGTCTTCTTCGACGACGAGCGCGACCTGCTGGGGCGGCTGATGCAGGTGCGCATCACGCGGACGACGCCGTGGTCGCTCCAGGGCAGGCTTGCCGAAGCGCCCGAGGCTGCCGCAGTCTGACGGCCCGATCGCGCGGCCGCGGCACCTGCGTCCCCGCTCGTCCTGAGGCTCTCGAAGGACGAGCGAAGGCTCGCCTAAGAGGACGGTCGCGCGCGTGCAGACGTTTCGTTCGCACTTCGAGAGCCTCAGCACGAACGGGTGAGTGCGACTGTCAGCGACGACGAGGGTTCCTTGGACGGTCGCGTAGCGTCGAAGATGGCACCGCCGCCCGCTCGGCGATACACTGCATTCCATGCTCCACCACTGGCACGGCACGATCCAGCTGATCCAGCAGGCGCTCGCCGAAGACGAGGCCGCCTACGACCCCACGAGCTCGCTGCTGCCCGCCGACCTCACGAGCGAGGCGCTTATCATGCCCAAGGCCGACGGCGTGCTCGCGGGCGTCGACGTGGCGCTCGCGGTCTTCCGCGAGATTGACCCGGAGCTCGAGACCGCCGTGCTCGTCCCCGACGGCTCGACGGTCGAGCCGGGCACGTACGTGGCTACGATCAAGGGCCGCATGGCCAGCATCCTGCGGGCCGAGCGCACCGCGCTCAACTTCCTCCAGCGCATGAGCGGCATCGCCACGGCGACCGCCGCGTTCGTGAAGGCGGTCGAAGGGCTGCCGGTGCAGATCATCGACACGCGCAAGACCCTGCCCGGCTTCCGGCTGCTCGACAAGTACGCGGTGCGGATGGGCGGCGGGCACAACCACCGCATGAGCACGGGCGACGGCATCCTCATCAAGGACAACCATATCGCGGCCATGGCCACCCGTGGCGAGACCATGACGCAGCTCATCAAGCGCGCACAGTCCCAGGTCGTGCATACGATCCGCATCGAGGTCGAGTGCGACACGCTGGACCAGGTGCGCGAGGCGGTGGACGCCGGCGCCGACATCATCCTCTTCGACAACATGACCCCCGACGAGATGCGCCAGGGGGTCGAGATCTGCCGCGGGCGCGCGATGACCGAGGCCTCGGGCGGCATCACGATCGACAACGTGCGCGAGGTCGCCGAGGCGGGCGTCGACCTGCTCTCCTCCGGCTCCATCACGCATTCGACCAAGGCGCTCGACATCAGCCTCGAAGTCAGGCCCGACGGGTCTGCTTCCTGAGCCCGGAGCGCTGCCCCGAGGAGACGACGTGGCGCAGCACGACCCCGACGAGCTGAGTGCCGAGGCGTTCGCCGCGTTGGCCGCCCAGCTCGGCGTCCCCTTGAGCCCCGAGCGCCTCGCGGAGCTGTACCCGGACGTCAGAGCGCTGCTGGAGCGGATCGCGCCGCTGTGGGACATCGACGTGTCGAGCGTCGCGCCGGAGGAGGTAGCGTGAGCGCCGACGGCCAGCTCACCGGCGGGACGCTCGCCGAGCTCTCCGAGCGCATCCGGCGCAAGGACGTCTCGGCAACCGAGGTCGTGCAGGCGTTCATCGAGCGCACCGACACACTCGAGCCGGCCCTCGGCGCGTACATCACGCGCATGTCCGATTCGGCGCTCGCCGACGCCAAGGCCGCCGACGCCGAGATCGCGGCGGGCGCGTACCGCGGCCCGCTGCACGGCGTGCCCGTCGCGGTCAAGGACATCTACTGGACCGCCGGCGTCCGCACGACGTCCGGGTCCGCCGTCGATGCCGACTTCGTGCCCGAGCGCGACGCGACGGCCGTGCGACGGCTGCGAGAGGCCGGCGCCGTGCCCATCGGCAAGACGAACACGGTGGAGTTCGCCTTCGACCCGACCGGCCGCAACGCGCACTACGGGATGCCGCACAACCCGTGGGGCCTCGACCGCATGCCGGGCGGGTCGAGCAGCGGCTCCGCGGTCGCCGTCGCCTCCGGCATGGCGCCGCTCGCGCTCGGCACGGACACCGGCGGCTCGGTCCGCATCCCCGCGGCGCTGTGCGGCATCACCGGCATCAAGCCGACGTTCGGCCTCGTGAGCCGCTCCGGCATCACGCCGCTCGCCTACTCACTCGACACGGCCGGGCCGATGGCGCGAACGGCGGAGGACGCGGCGATCGCGCTGACGGCGCTCGCCGGCCACGACGCCGGCGACCCGGCATCGGCCGCGACGAGCGCGGTCGACTACACGCGTGGGCTCGATGGGGGCGTGCGCGGGCTGCGGATCGGCGTGCTGTCCGAGTACGTGTGGGACGTGATGGACCCCGGGGTCGAAGCGGCCTTCCGCAAGGCGATGACCGTCTTCGAGGAGCTGGGAGCGACCGTCGAGGAGATCTCGGTGCCCGAGGTCGAGTGGACGGCGGTCGTCTCGGCCGCGATCACGACCGCGGAGGCCGCCGCCGTCCACGGGGACCGCGTCGTCGCCGAGGGCGAGCGCTTCGACCCCGCGGTCCGCCGCCGCATCGAGACCGGTTTCTTCGTGTCCGCGCCGGCCTACGTCCGGGCGCAGCGTGCGCGCGTCCTGCTCACGCGCCGGATGACCGAGGCCCTGGACCGCGTCGACCTCATCGCCATGCCGACGGTCCCGATGCCGGCGCCGTTGCGGGAGGCCGAGTCCGTGGCGATCGGAGGCGTCGAGACCCCGGTGCGCGAGGCGCTGCTGCGCATCACGCGCATCTTCAACGTCACGCGTATGCCGGCGGTCTCGGTCCCCTGCGGCTTCTCGGCCGACGGCCTGCCGCTCGCCTTCCAGATCGGCGGGCGGGCATT
>JACZSI010000175.1 GCA_022574265.1 Chloroflexota bacterium
GGCGAAGAGGCCGATGAACACGGTATCGAGGCCCGGGCGATCGAGCGTGTCGAGGCTCGCGAGGCGGCCGCCGGACGTCAGGAGCGACGTGAGCTGCGTGGCGGGGCCAAGCAGGCCGGGGCTCAGCATGCTCACCGCGACGTCGCGCGCCAGCGGAGCCGGGAAGTCCGCGAGGTCGAAGGTCCGCTCCGAGGTGGTCAGGAAGTCGGCGATCCGCGCGATGAAGGCGCCGTTGTCCTCCACCTGGTCGAACGGCGGCTTCATGAACGTGCTGTCGCCGATGGCGAGCACGCGCCCGTCCCGGACGGAGACCATCGGCGTGAGGTCTCCGGCGCCCTCCCGCCGCGATGAGTGCGTGCTGGGACCGCCCGCGAGCAGCGGCTGCGCTTCTCCGGAGATCGACGCGGCCGTGTAGAGGACCACCGAACCGAGCCCGTCGGTCACCGGGTGCAGCGGCGAGCCGCTGAAGCGCACGTTGCGGTAGTTCGCGCCGGGGATATCGACGTTGTAGAGGAAGTCGGTCTCGAAGTTGATGCCGAGCGGCGTGACGAGGCTGTTCGTGAGGTGGAAGCGCGTCGGCTCCGCCAGCACGAGGAGCTTCCCGCCCTTGTCGACGAAGCGCCGGACGACGTCGGCCTCCGAGGCGCCGTACTCCTGGATGGGCGAGACGACGAGGAGGCTGTCGGCGCCCCGCAGCGCCTCCTCCATCAGCGCCGCCCGCTCGAACTCGTCAGTCAGGAACTGGAGCGCGAGCCGGTCGCCGAAGAAGTCGATGTCGTACCCGAGGCGGCTGACCTGCGACAGCAGCGGGTCCAGCTCCCCCTCCAGGAAGAAGTTGAAGTGGATCGTGTCCACCACCAGCGTGCCGGTGCGGTCGTCGTCCAAGACCGGGGCGGGCGCGAGCTCGTAGGGCCGTAGCTCGATCTCCTCGATGGCGCTCACCACCTCGGGCGGCGGCGAGTAGCCACCGGAGTAGCTCAGACCCAAACCTGCCCCCACGGCGAGCGCGGCGGCGGCGATGAAGACGACCAGATACCAGACCTTGCTCATACGCTCCTACGGGGGCAGATAGAGGTGGTACAGGTGTGGCTCCGGGCCCCTGGAGACCTCCAGGGCCCGCTCCTTGATCCCCACCAGGCGCCGGTCGGCTGAGTCGCTCGCGCCGCCCAGGCCGACGCCGGCGAGTGCCAGCGGGTTCGCCGCGGCCTCCAGCTCGAAGAGGAAGTCCAGCTCCGGGTCGTAGGCGTTCGCCGTCTCCACGGCTTCGGCGTAGAGCCCACCGGCCTCCGTCATCTCATCCTCAAGCTGCACGACCTCGTAGCGCCGCAGCCCGGCGAGCTCCGCGGCCTTCCGGATGGCGTCGCGCTCGCCGCCGAGCTCGTCGATCAGACCGAGCTGGACGGCCTGGACGCCCAGCCAGGTGCGTCCCGAGAGCAGATCGCCCTTCTCGAGCTCGATGAGAGCGCCCCGCTCGCTCGCCACGAGGGCGTAGAACGCCTCCTTCAACACCTCCAGCTCCTCGAAGAGGACCCGCTCCGACGGCCCCACGACCTTCGACGGTCCGGTGCCGATCCGGAACTCGGACGGGAAGCCCCGCGGCGCAACGAAGCTGACGACGCCGATGCTGCCGATGTTCGACCCGGAATCCGCGAAGATGTGGTTCGCCCCCATGGCCATCATGTAGCCGCCGCTGGCCAGCAGCCACTGCGCGGAGACCACGACCGGCATCTCGCGCCGGACGTCGGCCATCGCGGCGTACAGCCGCTCGCTGGACGTCGCCTCGCCGCCGGGGCTGTTGATGCGCACGACGAGCGCCTTGATGTCCGGGTCGGCTGCCGCGAAGTCCAGCTTGGTCAAGATGGCGTTCGCCAGCTCGAAGGTGATCACGCCCTCGTCGAAGTCCGCGACCACGAGGGGGCCGTTCATGACCGCGATCTTCGGCGTGCCGCCCAGGACGAACGCGAAGAGCGCGTACCCGGCGCCCGCGCCGGCGATGGCGAGGACGGAAAGCAAGACGACCAGACGAGTCATGGGGGAGATCCTGCGCAAGAACGCCACACCCTTAGTACGCTAGGCATCGGAGCGAGGTTGTATCACGCGGAGCGATGGCGGGCAAGCAACGGCAAGGTGCGAGCCGCCAACACGAGGCCAAGACTACCGATCGACAGTGACGTACCCCGCGGACGAGCGAGGCTCCGGCATGGCGGTGTCGTCCTCGGCCAGGCCCTGAAGGTGGAGGTCGATGGCGCGGCGCATATTGCGCTTGGCCTCGCTCGACGACTTCCCGGTTGCGACGCACCCAGGCAGGTCGGGCGAATAGGCCGAATAGTTGGACCCGGCGGTCTCGATGACGATCAGATAACGGTGCTTCATCCGCCGCGTTCCTCCGACCGCCGCAGCCCCGCCTGCCTCAGGATGCTGTTCATCGTCCCCACGGCCAAATCATGCCCTGCCTGACCCGCAATAGTCACCCGGCCAGCTTTCCGCGGGTGCTTGTACTGGCGATGACTACCCTTGGTCACGACCAAGTGCCAGCCATCGCGCTCCAGCAGCCTGATGATATCCCGTACTTTCATCGGGGTACACCAGGCCCGGCGGTGCTAGTCGAGCCCGCGCTGGCGGTACTGCACCGCCTCCGCCAGGTGCGAGACGCCGATCGCCTCCTCGCCCGCCAGGTCGGCGATGGTCCGCGCGAGCTTCAGCGTGCGGTGGAACGCGCGCGCGGAGAGGTGCAGCCGGTCCATCGCCGCCTTCGCCAGGCCGCTCGAGGCCTCGTCCAGCTTGCAGTGCTCCCACACCTCGGCGGGGCCCATGTCGGCGTTGGTGCTGAGCGCCGTTCCGTCGAAGCGGCGGGACTGCGCGAGCCTTGCGGCGACGACGCGCTCGCGGACGGTGGATGAGCGCTCGCCGGTCGCCTCGCCGGTCAGCTTGTCGTACTCGACGGGCGGCACGTCGACGTAGAGGTCGATGCGGTCGAGCAGCGGGCCGGAGATGCGCTTCTGGTAGCGCGTGACCATCGAGGGCGTGCACGAGCACATCTTGCGGGGGTCCCCCAGATTTCCGCAGAAGCAGGGGTTCATGGCCGCCACCATCATGAAG
>JACZSI010000176.1 GCA_022574265.1 Chloroflexota bacterium
CTCGGCGGGTTCGCGGTCATGCGGGCGCTCAGCACCCGCAACGACGACCCGCCGCGGGCCTCGCGCCCCTTCGACGCGGACCGCGACGGCTTCGTGCCGGCCGAGGGCGCCGGCATCCTGGTGCTCGAATCCCTCGAGCACGCGCTGCGGCGCGACGCGCAGGTGCTGGCAGAGGTCATCGGCTACGCCGTCTCGTCCGACGCCAACCACCAGTTCCAGCCGGACGACGACGGCGCTGGCGCCGCGCGCGCGATCCGGTGGGCGCTCGAGGATGCCGGCATCGGCCCCGACGAGGTCGATTACATCAACGCGCACGGCACCTCGACCCCGCTCAACGACGCGTCCGAGACGCTCGCCATCAAGCGTGCCTTCGGCGACGCGGCCTACAAGGTGGCCATCAGCTCGACCAAGTCCATGATCGGCCACGCGCTGGGCGGCGCGGGCGGTATGGAGGCGGTCGCTTGCGTCCAGACGATCCGCACCGGGACCATCCATCCGACCATCAACTACACGACCCCGGACCCAGCGTGCGACCTCGACTACGTTCCGAACGAGGCGCGCGAGGCCAGCGTGCGCACGGTGCTCTCGAACAGCTTCGGCTTCGGCGGGCAGAACGCCTGCCTTCTATTCCGGAAGTACGAGCAGTAGGACGTGGCCGATGGCGAGCCGGCTGTTCCTCATCGAGCGGAAGTGCCGGAGTGGGCTACGACGGGAACCGCTCGTGCTGAGCCTGTCGAAGCATGTCCTGAGCACCGTCGAAGGGTACGAGCAAGCGCCATGACTTCGACCGCGGCCCTCTCAAGCAAGCCTTTCCTCGCCCTTCGACAAGCTCAGGGTGAGCGGGGTGCAGTCTGCGGCGCGGCAAAGCCGCTCGTGTTGCTTGCCGAAGGATGAGCTAGCTCTAGGCGCTGAGCCCTAGTGCGCCAGCTCCGCCACGACGCTCGCGATCGTCTCGCCGGCCGCCCGCGTGCCGCCCACCGGCTGGCCGCCGTCGCCGATCACCAAGCGCCCGCTCTCGAGCGCGCCCGATACCGCGTCGCCGACCAGGCGGGCCGCCGCCCGCTCGCCGAGGTGGTCGAGCATCATCGCCAGCGTCAGCACCTGCGAGATGGGGTTCGCCCTATCCTGCCCCGCGATGTCCGGCGCCGAGCCGTGGATCGGCTCGAAGTAGGCGTGGTCGTCGCCGATGTTGCCCGACGGGCACAGCCCGATGCCGCCGATCGTCCCCCCGCCGAGGTCGCTCAGGATGTCGCCCAGGAAGTTCTCCATGACGAGCACGTCGAAGTGCTGCGGGCGAACGACGAGCGCCTGCGCAGCGGCGTCGGCGTAGAGGTACTCGCGCTCGATGCCGGGGTAGCCCTCGCCGACCTCGTCGAAGACGCGGCGGAAGAAGGCGAACGACGCCAAAACGTTGGACTTGTCGACGCACGTCACGCGCCGTGTGCCGTCCGCCGGCGCGCCTGAGCGGCCTGAGGCGAGCTCGAAGGCGTAGCGGGCCACGCGCTCCGTGCCCTTGCGCGTGATCATCATGGTGTCCGCGACGGCCGAGTCGGTCACGATGCCCTTGCCGCGCGAGAGGTAGAGCCCCTCGGTGTTCTCGCGCACGATCACGTAGTCGATCTCGCCCGGCTCGGCCTTGAGCGGCGTCGGCACGCCCGGCAGCAGCCGGATCGGACGGACGTTGGCGTAGGTGTCGAGCCCCGTCCGCAGCACGCCGCCGATCACGCCGGCCTCGGTGCCGTCGGGCAAGCGCACGTCCGGCAGCCCCACGGGGCCCTTCATGGTGGCGTCGGCCTGCCGGATGGCTTGCAGCGACTGCGAGCCGAGGTTGTATCCGGACCGGCGGTAGAGCTCGGCGCCGGCCTCGTGGAGGTCGAGCTCGAGGTGGAAGCCGCCCGCCGAGCGCTCGACCGCCTCGAGGACGGCCACGGCCGCGTCCACGAGCTCCGGCCCGATGCCGTCGCCCTTGATCAAGACGACCTGGTGCGTCCGCAATCCCACGCCGGCCCCCTCGCCTCCCCTTCGTTTCGAGTATAGCGCCGGGCTCTCCGCCCCGGCCACGGCGCCATCCCCCAAAGATGGCCGGTGCTAGAATGGCCTCCCCATGCTGACCGACCCCGAGCTGCGGGAGATCGAGGCCTCCGCCGTTGAGCTTGCCCGCACCGCCGGGAAGCTCCTGCTCGGCTACTTCGAGCGGCCGCTCCACGTCACCTACAAGGCAGAGAACAACCGGAGCCCCGTCACCGATGCCGACAAGGCGTCGGACGATTATCTGCGCGGCGAGATCGCGCGACGGTTCCCGGAGCACGCGGTGCTCTCGGAGGAGTCGGAGGACGGGGCGGATCGCGCCGCGGCGGTGACCTGGGTCATCGACCCGCTCGACGGCACGACGAACTTCCTCAACGGACTGCCGACGTTCGGCGTGCTGATCAGCGTGCTCGAGCAAGGGCGGCCGGTGGCGAGCGCCACCTTCCTCCCGTCGGTCACCAACACCGAGGGCCGCGTCGTCCACGCCCGCGCCGGGGGCGGCGCCTTCGACGACGACGTACGGCTGTCGCTCGACGAGGAGGAGGAGCCGCTCCGCCGCATGTCGGCCTGGCCCCCGTACTTCCTGCGCATGTTCAAGTTCGGGCCGCAGCTGCGGCGGCGGCTCGGCGACGTGCGCTCGACCGGCAGCGCCGGCTTCGAGCTCGCGATGGCGGCCCGCGGCGTCTTCGATTACGCCACGCTCAACAACCAGTGGATATGGGACGCGGCCTCCGGCGTGCTGCTCGTCCAGGAGGCCGGAGGGATCGTGCTGTCGTACGAGCGCGCCCCGAAGCGCTGGGCGCCCTTCGAGCGCTTCGTCGTCGAGCAAGCCGGCGAGTCGCCCACGCCCGCCGAGCTGCGGACGTGGCGCCGGTCGATCGTCGTCGGCAAGCGGCCGGCGGTCGAGCACATCACCTCAGGCCTCGGCTTCCAGACCTTCCCGGTCCGCCGGCTGCGCCAACGCATCTCCGGCCTGCTGCGGCGCGGGTAGCCCCTCAGAGCCAGGGCCAGGGGAGGTCCCGGCGCGAGTGCGGCCCCGTGGGCAGCACCGGCCGCTCGATCAGC
>JACZSI010000177.1 GCA_022574265.1 Chloroflexota bacterium
GAACGGGGACGGAAGGGCATCGGGGCGGCTCACCCTGACGCGCTCGAAGGGTGAGGGAACGGTTGCTACGACGGGCGCGGCTCAGGGCGAGACTTCGTCCGTGCTTCGAGAGCCTCAGCACGAACGGGGACGGAAGGGCATCGGGGCGGCTCACGAACGGGGCGGAACGGGCTTCGACTGAGGACCGCTCACCCTGAGCTTGTCGAAGGGCGAGGGGAGGCTCGTCTGCCAGTACCGGTGCTCGCGAGCAGACCGGCGCCCGCCCGCGGCATGCATGTGGTACTGACGCTGCGCCGGGGCGCTTACTCCCAGCGGGCGAAGGCCCAGCCGCCGCCGGTGCCTGCCGGCGTTCGGTAGACGGGCACGTACTCGACGAGCTCCATCTGCAACGGCGACTCCTGTAGCACACCGCCCAGGGCGACCCAGTTCTGCGTCTCGGACGCCGCGGAGTAGAGGCGGTTGCGCGGCAGCGACATCAGTGTCTCGGCGTCCCGCTCCTTGAGCGCCTTGAGGACCATGTGGTCCAGCTCCTCGTCCACGACGAAGTGGCTGAGCCCGCCCGAGGCCACGACGGCCACGCGGGCGTCGACATCCCAGGACTCGATGGCGCCCGCGATCGCCCGGCCGAACTGGAACGACCGCTTGGGGGTCGGTTGGTTGGGCGGATAGCAGGTGTTCTCGAACACAGGCAGGATCGGGCTCGGCTCGTTCTCGAAGAGGCGCTTGACGACGAAGGCGAACCCGTGCGGGAGGCCCTGCACGTGGGGCTCGGTGACGCGCACGTTGCTCTCGTCGATGCCGTCGGCCCTGGGGTAGCGGCGCGCGACGCTCCCGCCGTAGGTCTCGTGCAGGTGCTTGAAGTGGGCGACGTCGAAGTCGTGCTCCATCATGTACTCGATCATGTGGAGGCCCAAGCCGCTGGCGACCGGCACGTCCATGGCGACATCGCCGTAGCCGAGGCGGATGGCCTCGTTCACGTCGGGGTCGCGGCTGTTACCGCGGCGCGGCATCGGCTTGAGCGGGACCGAGTCGCCCCAGAAGATCGAGAACGTGGGCATGTTGTCTTCGAAGAACCACTCGTCCTGGTCGTCGCTGATGATGACCGTGACGTCGGGCTTGGCCTCCCGCAGCGTCCGGCCGATCTCCGCGATGCCCCGCTGGCATGCGTCGACCTGCGCCGAGAAGACCTCGTTCGTGAGCGGCCGCTCCTTGATGGCGGCGGGGACGTGGGCCAGCCCTTCTTCGTAGGACATCGAGATGCCGTCCGGGGGGAAGACGAGGCCCGTGTGCTGGTAGTCGCCCTTGGCATAGCGCGGCCACTGCTCGGCGGTCAGCGCGAGCATCGGGCTGTGGGACGTGCCTATGCCTACTACGATCTTGGCCATCACCACCTCCGGCGCAAGTCTACTACGCACGGCGGGCCCGCACCACGAGCGGCAGCGCCCGCCGCGGCCGCGCTTGACATCGGCCACGGGGCCATGTAAGAAACGCGCGGGCCGGTGGCGCAGCGGCGCCCCGTCGGCGGCGCGCCGTACGGGGTTGCCCGACCCGGCCCGCCCCCGGAGAGGCGCCGTCGACGGCGCCTCGGCACCCATCAAGGAGGAGCCCGATGCTCGACGGTCAGAAGATCCTGGACATGCACGCCCACACCAACGCCCCGCCGGAGCTGTACGCCTACAAGTCGGGCTTGCTGTCCAGCCGTAGCTACCACGGCAAGGGAAGCCCGAACATCTCGGACGAGCGGCTCGCGGCCTCCACGAAGCGCGGGCTGGAGATCATGGACTCCGTCGGGACGGACATGCAGTTCCTTTCCCCGCGGCCGTTCCAGCTGATGCACTCCGAGAAGCCGACGCGGATCGTCGACTACTTCTGCGAGGCGAACAACGACGTCATCGCGCGCGTCGTGAAGGAGCACCCCGACCGGTACGCGGGGGTCTGCGGTCTGCCGCACCACTCGGAAGAGCCGGACACGAAGCACCTGCTCGAGGAGCTCCGCCGCTGCGTGAACGACCTGGGCTTCATCGGCTGCATGATCAACCCCGACCCCGGCGAGGGCGAGGGCTACACGCCTCCGATGAACGACGAGTACTGGTACCCGCTGTACGAGGAGATGGTGAAGCTTGACGTGCCGGCGCTGATCCACTCGGCGGCCTGCAAGGACCCGCGCGAGTCCTACAGCGCGCACTTCATCACGACCGAGTCCCAGGTGGTGCTGAACCTCACCAAGCCGGAGAGCACCGTTTTCAAGGACTTCCCGAAGCTGCGGATCATCGTCGCGCACGGCGGCGGGTCGGTCCCCTACCAGATCGGCCGGTGGCGGGCGGCGCGGTTCAACCGCATGAAGGGCGACTCGGCCCTCGAGGACTTCGACACGAGCCTCAAGCGGCTGTACTACGACACCGTCCTCTACAACAAGGAGTCGCTGGACCTGCTGTTCCAGCTCGTGGGCTCCGACCGGTGCATGTTCGGGACGGAGAACCCCGGCAGCGGCACCGCCACCGACCCCAAGACCAACAAGCAGCTGGACGACACGGCGCCGGTCATCAACTCCATCGAGTGGCTCTCGCCGCAGGACCGCAAGAACATCTTCGAGGACGTGCAGAAGAAGGTCTTCCCGCGGCTGAAGGTCAAGTAGGCAAGCCATGACAGAACGAACGCTCATCACCGCCATCGAAGGTCCCAAGGGGAAGGCGGAGGTCTGGGAGCTCTCGGAGGAGCAGACCGGCACCGTGACCTCGGGCGTCGCGTCGTCGACGTACGAGATCGTCTGCGGCGACCAGAAGGAGACGACGCTGACCCTCGGCGAGGCGTCCATCGTGGCGCACGAGTTCGCGGGCGTCGGCTAGCAGTCCCACCGTCCAGAGAACGGGGAGAGAGGGGTCCTTTGCCAGGGCCCCTCTCTTCGTGATGGCCCCCGTGCGTGGGTAGCATCTCCCATTCGCTTCGCGACTACCCGCTCGTGCTGAGGCTCTCGAAGTACGGGCAAGCGCCACGCCCGAGCCATGCGTCCTCATCCGCAACCGCTCGCTCACCCCCTTCGAGAGCCTCAGCGCGAGCGGGCTTGGTTCAAGCCCGGACGGCCAAGCAG
>JACZSI010000178.1 GCA_022574265.1 Chloroflexota bacterium
CCCTGAGGTCGACGAGGTTCATGACCATGCCGGTGTCCGGGTCAGGCTCTCCGGAGACGGAGACCTCCAGCGTGTAGTTGTGGCCGTGGCCGTTGGGCAGCGCGCAGAGGCCGAACACGCGCGTGTTCTCCTCCTCGCTCCACTCCTCGCGGTAGTAGCGGTGGGAGGCGGAGAAGTCGAAACGGCGGGAGATGGTGACGTTGGACATCGATCTCGGCTGCTAAGGCCCGGACGGACGCTTGATGCCGCCGACCATCAAGTCGTCGCCCTCGATCTTGGTCTCGTAGACGGCGATGGAGTGACCGCCCTCGTGGTCGGCCAGCCCGGTCGCGGCGACGTAGGTCCAGGCGTGCCAGGGGCACTCGATGATGCCGTCCTTGATCGTGCCCTCGCTCAGCGGACCCCCCATGTGCGGACAGACGAAGTTGGTGACGTAGTAGTTCCCGTTCTCGCTGAACACGGCCATGGGCTTGGCGCGGTACCGGCCGCTGGCCGGGCGGAACTGGCGGCCCTCGCCGGGGCGCAGGTCGCTCGTCTTGCACAGCGGGACGAAATCCGGGACCTCTTGCGTCGTCACTCGGCTCCTCCGTGCGGGGGATGCCACGAAGTCTATCAGCAAGGGCGCCGTGCCTAGCGTGGGTCGGTGGCGATGCCCTGGTAGAGGGACTCGTAGCCATCGACCATCCGTTGGTAGGTGAAGCGTGCGGACACGTGGCCGCGGACGAGACGGCGGTCGAGGGTATCGAGCTCGCCGATGGCCTTGACGGCGTCGAAGTCGGACTCGACCAAGAAGCCGGAGACGCGGTCGGCCACGAGCTCCGGCATGGCCCCCCGCCGCATCGTGATCACCGGCGTTCCGGTGGCCATCGCCTCGAGTACGGCGAGGCCGAACGGCTCCTCGCCCTGGAGCGGGAAGAGGAAGCCCTTGGCGCGCGAGACGAGCTCCAGCACGCGTTTGTTCGGCGCCTCGGGGATGTGGACGACGCGGTCGCCGTCGACGTGCGGCCGCACCTGTTCGTCGTAGTACGTGCGGCTCCAGGGTATGTAGGGGCTGACCGGCCCGATGAGGACGAGGCGGTCGCCCGCCCGCTCCGCGATGCGGATCGCCTCGGCGATGCCCTTGGCCGGCACCATGCGGGCCACGAGCACCAGGTAGTCCTCGGGGGTCTCGTTGAAGGGGACGGCGTCCATGTCGAGGCCGTCGTAGACGACCGGGAGGTCGGGCTCGCCCAGCATCTCCGCCTGGCGGTGGCTCACGCAGACCGGATGAAGGTTCGGGACGTGCTCGCGGTAGTAGTCGTGCGTCTCGCGCTCGACGTAGTGGTAGGTGAGGAGCGTCGGCGTCTTCGTGGTCGAGGCGAAGTAGGGCGCGAGCGTCGGCCAGTGCGCGTGGATGACGTCGTAGAAGTCGGCGTCGCGGTAGAGCTCGAAGGCGGCGCGCGTCTCCATCTCCTTGTCCACGTAGACCGTCGCGCCGGCGTCCGTGAGCGTCGCGCGCTCGTTGACCGCGTGGAGCACCGCCGACGTCTGCGAGTCGCCGCTTGCGTAGAGATGGACGTCGTGGCCGCGCCGGACCAACTCCTCGGTGAGGTAGTGGACCATGAGCTCGGTGCCGCCGTGGGTCGGCGGCGGGACCGGCAGGTAGACGCTCGTGCTCTGCGCGATGCGCATGATGGGGGAGGCTAGCACAGCGCCCCGTGCGACGAAGGGTCCTCGCGGGTAGAATCTGCTGGCCACGTGGGGAGAGGGGAGCACGACATGTCGCAACGGGCGCAGTTCAAGCCGATCGAGCGCAACCTGGCCATGGAGCTCGTGCGCGTGACGGAAGCGGCGGCGCTTGCGGCGGCCCGCTACATGGGGCTCGGCGACAAGGAGCTCGTCGATCAGGCGGCCGTGGACGCGATGCGGCACACGCTGGACGGCATCAGCATGGACGGGGTCGTCGTCATCGGCGAGGGCGTGAAGGACGAGGCGCCCATGCTCTACATCGGCGAGCGCATCGGCGACGGCTCCTCGCCCGCGGTCGACATCGCGGTCGATCCCATCGACGGCACGACGTTGCTCTCGAAGGGCCTCCCCGGCGCGATCGCGGTCATGGCGATGTCCGCGCGGGGGACGATGCACGTGCCCGGCGAGGTCTTCTACATGGACAAGATCGCGGTCGGCGCCGACGCCAAGGACGCCATCGATATAACGGCGCCGGTCAAGGACAACCTCACGGCTGTCGCCAAGGCGCTCGGGCGCACCGTGGCGGAGGTGACGGTCGTGGTGCTGGACCGGCCCCGGCACGCCCAGCTGCTCAAGGACATACGCGAGGCGGGCGCGCGGGTGAAGCTCATCACGGACGGCGACGTCGCGGCCGGCATCCAGGCCGCGCTGCCCGGCTCCGAGGTCGACGTGGCGATGGGCATCGGCGGGACGACCGAGGGCGTGCTCACGGCCGCGGCCTTCCGGTGCGTTGGCGGCGCGATCCAGTGCAAGCCCTGGCCCCGCGACGACGACGAGCGCAAGGCGGCCATCGCGGCGGGCCTCGATCTCGAGCACGTGTACCCGGCTGAGGAGCTCGTGAGCGGCGAGGACGTGTTCTTCGCGGCGACCGGCGCCAGCACCGGCGAGCTGCTCCGTGGCGTGCGCTTCTTCGGCGGCGGCGCGGAGACGCATTCGCTGGTCATGCGCTCGCGCTCGGGCACCACGCGGTGGATCGAGGCGACGCACAACTTCGAGCGGCTCGACAAGATCCGGTACGCGACGAACGGCTAGCCGATGGTCAGCATCGGCACGCCGCTCACGGCCTCGGCGACGCGGATGCTGCTCCTCGGCTCCGGCGAGCTCGGCAAGGAGATCGCGATCGAGGCCCAGCGCCTGGGCGTCGAGGTCGTGGCCGTCGACCGCTACGCCGACGCCCCCGCCATGCAGGTCGCGCACCGCTCGCACGTGATCTCGATGCTGGACGCGGCGGCGCTGCGCAGGGTCATCGAGGACGAGCGCCCCGACCTGATCGTGCCGGAGGTCGAGGCCATCGCCACGCCGACGTTGGTGGAGCTCGAGCGCGAGGGCTACCGCGTCATCCCGACGGCACG
>JACZSI010000179.1 GCA_022574265.1 Chloroflexota bacterium
AAGCCCTCCAGCCACGCGCGCTTCTCATCCCGGCTCAGCCGCGCCGGGACTTCGGCGAACGCCTCCCGCCAGACCGCGTCCTCGGCGGGCGAGAGGTCGTCGCGCAGGAAGCCGTCGATCGCGTTGTCGCGCCCCGGACGGCCCAGGCCGTCACGCAGCTTGAGGCCGAGGACCGCCTCGTGCTGGCGGAGGTACCAGTGGTCGGCCTTGGAGGCCGCGAGCCGCGTGCAGTGGATGCGCGACTGCTGCCCGGCGCCGACGCCGATGACCCCCCCGTCCAGCACGAGGGCCATGGAGTTGGACTGCGTGAACTTGAGCGTCGTCAGCGCCACGATCAGGTCCCGCCGGGCCTCTTCGGAGAGGGTCTTCTCGGCCGTGACGACGTTCTCGAGCTGCTCCGGCCCGGCCACCTCGCCGTTGCGGCGCTGCTCGAGCCGCACGCCGAACACCGTGCGCTCCTCGACCTCCGGCGGCTCGTAGGCCGGGTCGGCCTCGAGCACGGTGTAGCGTCCGCCCTGCTTCTGCTTCAGCAGTGCGAGGGCCTCGTCGGAGAAGCCGGGCGCGATCACGCCGTCGGAGACCTCGCGCCGGAGCAGGCGGGCCGTCGGCTCGTCCACCGGGTCGCTGAAGGCCGCCCAGTCGCCGAAGGACGAGATGCGGTCGGCGCCGCGGGCGCGCGCATAGGCGACGGCCAGCGGCGAGAGCTCGACGTCGGCCACGAAGTAGGCGCGGGCGAGCGTGGGGCTCAGCGGCACGCCGACCGCCGCGCCGGCGGGGCTGACGTGCTTGAACGATGCCGCGGCGGGCAGGCCGGTGGCCGCGCGGAGCTCGCGGACGAGCTGCCACGAGTTGAGCGCGTCGAGCAGGTTGATGTAGCCGGGCGCGCCGTTGAGGACGGTGAAGGGCAGCGAGCCGCCGCCCGCGAGGGCCCGTGCGGGGGTCTGATGCGGGTTCATCCCGTAGCGCAGCGTGAGCTCGTGGTCCGGCAAGTGAACCTCTCCCGGTCGATGGCGGCCATCGCGGAGCGATTATACCGGGCAGTGCCCTTGTAGAATGGGCTCCCGGAGGTGGGTAATGCAGCAGCCGCGGGACGTCCTCGTCCGTTTCCACGAGATCGCGCTCAAGGGCCGCAATCAGGGGCGGTTCGTCGGCCAGCTCGTCGACAACCTGCGCCGCGCGACCGTTGGCCTCGGCGTCAAGCGCGTGTGGTCGGAGCGCATGCTCGTGCGCATGCGCCTCGATCCCGCGGCCGACTGGGAGCCGGTGCGGGAGCGCGTCGCGACCGTCTTCGGCGGCGTCAAGTTCAGCCTCGCGCACCGCGTCGCCCGCGACTACGACGCCATCGCCGAAACGGTGGGCGGCCTCGCGGACGGGCGCGATTTCGACACCTTCCGCATCTCGGCACGCCGCGCGGACAAGCGCTTCGAGCTGACGTCCGACGAGCTGAACATCCGGCTCGGCGACCTGGTGCGGGAGCGCTGCTCTGCCCGCGTGGACCTGCGCCACGCCGACCTCGACATCCACGTCGACATCCTCCCCAAGGACGCCTTCGTCTACGCCGAGGAGTATGCGGGGGCGGGCGGGCTGCCCGTTGGCACGGGGGGACGCGTGACCGTGCTCATGTCGGGCGGCATCGACTCGCCGGTCGCGGCGTGGCGCATGATGCGCCGGGGGTGCCGCGTGGACCTGGTGCACTTCCACAGCTTCCCGCTGGTGGAGGGCCGCTCGCGGGAGAAGGCGCGGGAGCTCGCCGAGAAGCTCAACGCCTACCAGTACGACACGCGCCTGCTGATGGTGCCCTTCGCCGACCTCCAGCAGCAGCTCATCCTGAGCGTCCCTGGCCCTCTGCGCGTGGTCGCGTACCGGCGGTTCATGGTGCGCATCGCCGAGACGCTGGCGCGGCGCGATGGAGCGAAGGCGCTCGTGACCGGCGAGAGCCTCGGTCAGGTCAGCTCGCAGACGCTCCAGAACATCGTCACCGTCGACGAGGTAGCCTCGATGCCGCTGCTGCGCCCGCTGATCGGCATGGACAAGCAGGAGATCATCCGCCAGGCGGAGGAGATCGGCACGTTCGAGACCTCGATCCTGCCGGACGAGGACTGCTGCACGCTGTTCGTACCGCGCTCGCCATCGACGGCGGTCCGCCCGGAGGACATCGCGCGCGCCGAGGCGGGTCTCGACGTCGACGGACTCGTGCAGGCGGCGGCGGATGCGGCGGAGGTCGTGGAGTACCACGCGCCCGAGGCAGCGTGACATGTGCGGCCGCTTCGGGCTCGTGACGGACAGCGAAGGGGTGCTGGACTACTTCTGGTTCGACCCCTCGTCCGTCCAGTACAAGCAGCGCTACAACGTGGCGCCGACCGACCCCGTCCTGACCTACGGCGCGCAGGGGCCGAACACCGCCGAGTACATGCGCTGGGGGCTCATCCCCTACTGGAGCAAGCCGGGCGGGCGCAAGCTGCCGCTGGCGATCAACGCGCGGGCGGAGACCATCGCCACCCACGGCATGTTCAAGTGGCCGTTCGAGCGCCGCCGCTGCCTCGTCCTCTCCGACGGCTTCTACGAGTGGCACAAGTCGGACGACGGCGGGACCACGCCCTACCGGATCGGCCTCGCGTCGTGGGAGGTCTTCGGCTTCGCCGGGCTGTGGGACGAGTGGCAGGGCCCGGACGGGACGGTGCGCTCGTGCACGATCATCACGACCGAGCCGAACGAGCTGATGCGCCCGATCCACGACCGCATGCCCGTCATCCTGCCGCCGGACGCGCACGAGGAGTGGCTCGACGGGGACAACCGTGACGTGGACGCGCTGCGGCGGCTGCTGGTCCCCTACCCGTCCGAGGCGATGGCGGCCTACGAGGTGGGGATGGGCGTGGGCAACGTCAAGAACGACACGCCCGACGTCATCGAGCCGGTGCGCCGGCTGCTCTGAGCAGACCTGGGGGCCACCAGCTCGCTGGCTCCGCCTCGAAACCCTCCGCACCGCAGGCGTTGGTGCTCGACAGACCTTTCGACCATCCCCCCGTCCCCCTTCCTCGCCAGGAAGGGGGTGATCAGGCCTGATACGGG
>JACZSI010000180.1 GCA_022574265.1 Chloroflexota bacterium
GCCGCCGCCGCTGCCGCTCGGGCTCGCCGCTGTCGAGCTGGGTCTCGAGCCCGGGGCGGCTCCCCAAGCCGCGGCTCCCGCTCCGGCGGCACGCGCCGCGGCACCAGCCGCCGCCGCCCCGCAGCCGCGCCGCGAGCCGGCCCCCGCGGCCCCGCGAGCGCCCGCCGCGCCCGCGCCTGAACCACGGACGCCAGCCGCGGCCCCACCGCCGCTCGACCCCTCGGCGCCGATCGAGGAGCGGCTGCGGACGCAGTGGCCGGTGCTGCTGCGGGCGATGGCCCGCGTGCCGCGGCAGCGCTTCGACGTGGCCGCGCTGCTGCGCAGCTCCGCCCAGCGGCACGTCGACGGCGAGGCCCTCGTCGTGCGCTTCACCCACGTGTCCAACAGCGAGCGGCTCCAGGCGGAGCTCGAGAACCCCAAGGCCCGCGCGGAGATCGAGCGGGTGCTCGAAGAGACGCTCGCCCAGAAGCTCACGCTGCGCGTGGAGGCCGACGATGCTCCGGCCCACCGCGGCGGCTCCGAGGACGGAGGGCACCTCGTCCGCGCGGCCATGAGCCTCGGCGGCCAGGTCATCGGCGAGGTCACGCCGCAAGAGCCCGCGCCCGAGCAGCCCACGCCCGATCCCGCGCCCCCCAAGCCCGCGCCCGTAGACTCGGCGTGACCTCGCGCGAGCCTCTATCCTCGGAGGCGGCTCACCCCTCGCTGGCGCCACCCATCGCCCGCCTGATCGAGCAGCTGCACAAGCTGCCCGGCATCGGCCCCAAGACCGCCCAGCGGCTCGCCTACTACCTGATCCGCATGCCCGCCGAGGAGGCAGCGGCGCTGGCGCAGGCGATCGGGTCGGTCAAGGACCTCACGACGCTCTGCGGGCGTTGCCGGAACATCACCGAGGCCGACCCCTGCCGCATCTGCGCCGACCTCGCCCGCGACCAGACGCTCCTGTGCGTCGTGCAGGAGCCGCTGGACGTCCTGGCGATCGAGCGCACCGGGGTCTACCGCGGCCTCTACCACGTGCTGCACGGCGTCATCGACCCGATGCGCAACGTCGGGCCGGAGGACCTGCACATCCGCGACCTGGTCACGCGGCTGACCGACGAGCCCATCGTCGAGGTCGTCCTCGCCATGAACCCGACCGTCGAGGGCGAGACGACGGCGCTCTACGTGCGCCAGCTCGTCGCGCCGCTCGGCCGCAAGGTCACGCGCCTCGCACGCGGCCTGCCGGTCGGCGGCGACCTGGAGTACGCGGACGACCTGACGGTGGCGCGCGCCTTCGAGGGCCGCCAGGACTTCTAGCGGATGTTCGACACGCTCACCGACAAGCTCACGGCGGTCTTCGCGAGCCTCGGCAACAAGGGCCGGCTGACCGAGGCCGACGTCGACGCGGCCCTGCGCGAGGTGCGGCTTGCGCTGCTCGAGGCCGACGTCAACTTAAAGGTCGCGCGCGACTTCGTCGGCCAGATCCGCGAGAAGGCCGTGGGAGGCGACGTCCTCAAGGGCATCTCGCCCGGCCAGGCGGTCATCAAGCTCGTCCACGACCAGCTCGTCACGCTGCTGGGGGAGGGCGCGCACCCGCTTCAGCCACACGCGGCACCCCCCAGCGTCGCGCTCATGGTCGGCCTCCAGGGCTCCGGCAAGACGACGACCGCGGCCAAGCTCGCGCTGCACCTGCGCAAGCAGGGGCACCGCTCGCTGCTGATCGCCGCGGACACGCGCCGGCCTGCCGCGATGGACCAGCTCGAGGCGCTCGGCAAGGAGCTCGACGTCCCCGTCTACCGCGAGGAGGCGGGCCCGGACGATGCGCCCAAGGTCGCCTCGAATGGCCTCAAGCGCGCTCGGGACCTGGGCGTGGCATGGGCGATCGTCGACACGGGCGGGCGCTTGCACGTGGACGACGAGCTCATGGAAGAGCTGGCGGTGATGAAGGCGGAGCTGGACCCCGCGGAGGTGCTGCTCGTCGTCGACGCGATGACGGGCCAGGACGCCGTCAGCGCGGCCGCCGCGTTCAACGAGCGCATCGGCCTCACCGGCTTGGTGCTCTCGAAGCTCGACGGCGACGCCCGCGGCGGGGCGGCGCTCTCGGTGACGCAGACGACCGGGGTCCCGATCAAGTTCGCGGGCGTCAGCGAGAAGCTCGACGGCCTGGAGGTCTTCCACCCGGAGCGCATGGCCTCGCGCATCTTGGGCATGGGCGACATCGTCACGCTCGTCGAGCGCGTGGCGGAGCAGACGACGGAGGAGCAGGCCGCGGAGATGGAGCGCAAGCTCCGCCGCGCGGAGTTCGACCTCGACGACTTCCTCAAGCAGCTCCGGCAGCTCCAGAAGATGGGCCCGCTGTCCTCGCTGCTCGAGATGCTCCCCGGCGCGCGGGGACTGCGCGCGCAGCTGCCGGCGGGCGGCTTGGACGAGCGCCGCGTCCGCCGCACCGAGGCCATGATCTCGTCGATGACGCTGTGGGAGCGCCAGCACCCCGAGCGCATCAACGGCAGCCGGCGGCGCCGCGTCGCACAGGGCAGCGGGACGGCCCCGTCGGACATCAACCAGCTGCTGAGCCAGTTCCGCCAGATGCAGAAGATGCTGAAGCAGCTCGCCTCGGGCCAGGCCAACGCGCTCGGTGCGCTGGCGGGCGCCGGCGGCGGCGCTCCGACCTCGCGCGCGGCTCGCCGCCGGGCCAAGCGCGGCCGCTAAGCAGTGCGAGCGATCAAGGAGCGATGCACATGACCCGCCTGCTGACACGGCGCGCCGAGCTGGTGGCTGTCTCACTCGCCCTGGCGGCGTTCGTCCTCGTCTCTTGCTCGCCGCTGACGGAGAGCCTCGCCCTCGCCGCGCTGCCGCTGGCCGTCCGCGTGCTGCCGCTGGGCGCCGGCGTGGTGGCGCTCGTCGGACTGGGGGCGGGCATCCGGAGATGGCCGCTAGCCGCCCTCTCGAGCACGACGGTCGCCGTGGTGACGTTCATGCTCTGCGCGTACGTGATCGGGCCCAGCACGCCCGAAGACCCCGTGTGGACGGGCTTCTGGCTGACTGTCCTCCTCGCAGGTCCACCCTCCGCGCTGCTGG
>JACZSI010000042.1 GCA_022574265.1 Chloroflexota bacterium
CCCCGTCCGGCTATGCAGGCCGCTGCGGCAACCGCCAACCCGCGAGGCGCCGCAGCCCCTCTTCCACGCGGTCGTCCGGCGTCGTCAGCGACAGCCGGATGTACCCCTCCCCTGCCTCGCCGTACCCACGGCCCGGCGTGACGACGACGGCGTGCTCGTCCAGCAGCGCCGTCGCCACCTCGGCCGACGTCCACCCCTCCGGGCAACGGGCCCAGACGTAGAGCCCCGACTTGGGAGTCGTGACGTCGAGGCCGATGGTCCGCAGCACGTCCACGACCCGGTCGCGGCGGCGGCGGTAGACCTCGTTGTTGGCGTCGTGCCACTCCTGCGCCGTGTGCTCCAGCGCCTCGATGCCCATGTACTGGACGGCTTGGGGGATGCCGGAGTCGAGGTTCGACTTCACGCGCACGAGCGCATCGACGAGCGTCGCGTTGCCGACGGCCATCCCGATGCGCCAGCCGGTCATGTTGTAGGTCTTGGACAGCGAGTGGAACTCGATGCCGACGTCGATCGCTCCCGGCGTCTGGAGGAAGCTCGGGGCGACGTAGCCGTCGAAGGTCACCTCGGAGTACGCAGCGTCGTGGCAGACCACGATGTCGTATTCCTTGGCGAAGGCCACGACCTCCTCGAAGAACTCGGGCGTCGCCAGGCCGCCAGTGGGGTTGTTCGGGTAGTTGATCCAGATGACCTTCGCCCGCTCGGCCACGTCCGCCGGTATCGCGGAGAGGTCGGGCAGCCAGCCGCGCTCCTCGCGCAGCGGCATCAGGTGCGCCGTGCCGCCGGCGAACATCGTGCCGGCCGCATAGACCGGGTACGCGGGGTCGGGGATGAGCGCCACGTCGCCGGGGTCGGTCAGGCAGAGCGCCATGTGCCCGATCCCCTCCTTCGCGCCGATGAGCGGCACGACCTCCTTGTCGTCGAGCTCCACGCCGAAGCGGCGCTTGTACCACGCCGCGATGGCCTCGCGGAGCGCCGGCAGGCCGTCGGTCTCCGGATAGCGGTGGTTCGCCGGGTCGTCCGCGGTGCGCTTGAGCTCGTCGAGGATGTGCGGGGGCGTCGGCAGGTCGGGGTCGCCGATGCCGAAGCTGACGACGTCGACGCCCTGCGCGCGCTTCTCGGCGATCTTCCGGCTGATCTCCAAGAAGAGGTACGGGGGAAGCTGGTCGAGCCGGCGGGCAAGCTGCATGGGGTCTCCAATGATGGGCGAGACGGGATTATAGCGTGCGGACCGAACGGCTCAGCCAGCGTGCGGCTCGCCCGAGGCCGCCGGACGGCGGCCTCGCTCACCCTGAGCCTGTCGAAGGGCGAGGAAGCGGTCGCCTGATGCAAGGTCGGATGAACGCAGCCGCTCGTTCATACTTCGACGGGCTCAGCACGAACGGAACCCAGCCTTGGCACCTGGCCGCTCGCGATCGCCCGCGCCAGTGCCCGCTAATCCGGCCACTCGCCGGAGAAGACCTCGACGGCGTCGCCCTCCATGATGACGGGGCCGTGGCCCGGCCACGTGACCGTGATCTCGCCGCCGGGCACGCGCACGCTGACCCGGTCGTCGACGAGCCCGTGCAGCCGCGCGGCGACGACCGTCGCGCACACGCCCGTGCCGCAGGCCATCGTCTCGCCGGAGCCGCGCTCCCACGTCCGCGAGACGATCCGTCCGCGGCCCTCGACGTTGGCGACGGTGAAGTTCACCCGGTTCGGGAACGCGGCGTGATGCTCGACCAGCGGCCCGAGGCGTTCCAGCGCGACGCCGGCGACAGGCTCGTCGAGCAGCGCCACGAAGTGCGGGTTGCCCATGGAGACAGCCGAGCCGGCGAACGTCGCGCCGTCTACCGTGAGCGGCGCGGCGAAGACGAGGTCGTCCGGCGCGAGGCCAAAGGCCTCGATGATGCCGGCGTCGAGCTTCGCGTAGTCGCTGGGCCCAAGTGCCGCGGGGTCCGCGGGAACGTCGCGCGCCCGCAGCACGGGCGCTCCCATGTCCACGCGAGCGCCGGTGATGCGCCCGTCCTCCCACAACGGCGTCACGGCGATCAGCCCCGCGCCCGTCTCGACCGACAGCGCGCCGTTCGGGGACGGCACGAGCTTGCGCTCCAGGACGAACTTGGCGAAGCAACGGATGCCGTTGCCGCACATCTCGCTCTCCGAGCCGTCGGCGTTCCACATCCGCATCCGGATGTCCGCGCGCTCCGACCGCGCGGCGACGATGAGGCCGTCGGAACCGATGCCGAAGTGGCGGTCGGACACGCGGCGCGACAGCTCGGACCAGTCCCTTTGCTGGGCCAGGCCGTCGACGAATATGTAGTCGTTTCCCGCGCCCTGAAGCTTCGTGAACTGCATGGTGGCCTCTCGCACCGATTCTAGCACGGGGGCTGCGCACGGCGGCCCGCGACGCTAGCTCCTAGCGGGTCAAGGGCAGTGCCCTTGCGTCGTAGCCGAGGTAGTGCGCTGCCCTGATCCAGGAGGTCTGCTCCGTTCCCTTCGGCTCATCCCGGGCGTCCCAGGAGCTCTTGCGGTGGAGCTCGCCCAGCTCGTCGGACAACGCCCGCAAGGCCTCGATATGCGCCGCTCGAAAGGCTCCGCCCGAGGCCGCTGGCCGCTCAAGCGCCACCTCGAAGTGCCGCAGACAGAGTGCAGCTTCGGAGTCCGGCGCCCCACTTGCCGCGAGCTCACCGGCGTGCGCCTCGACGAAGTCGCAGAGCGGGCAGGCGGTCGGCAGGACGGCAGAGCGCTTCGTGCGCCGTTCCTCCAGCGCATCCACGGCCCGCTGGAGCGCCGAGGAGTAGTGGTCCGCCAGCTGCGCGGGGGCGACGGCGGAGCGAGCGAGCAGCAGGCCCGCATGGCGCCGGCAGAGCGTTCCATCGGGCGTGCCGCCATCCTGGAACAGCCGGCGGCCCTCATCGGTGACGGCGGTGGTTTCGGCGTCGCAGACCCCGCAGCCCCAAAGGGGCAGCGCGGGGACGCCGCTCGGTGACTCGAACCCCAGCGATGCGGCTTGCAGCGTGGCGAGCGTGCGCCGCAGCGAGCGGGCGTCGTGAGATCCGCCGATGACCGCGATCTCGCGCAGGTGCTCCGCGAGGGGGATGGTGGGCCGGGCGCGCACGCCCGTCCTCATGCCCGTCCTCATGATAGAAGCGGCGTGTCTCACGCAGAGGCGCAGCTTCGGAGCCCACCGCTCCGTCCAGGCGGCGTCTCCGAGCTGCTGCGCCAGCCGCCGGAGATGGGCGGCCTCGGACTGCGCCTCACGCCCGCACTCCAAGCAGTCGCGCCACACGTGCAGCCGCGCGCCCGCTCCGACCCTGCGAGCCACCTCGCGGGCGGTGTCGCCGAAGAGGATGGCGACCCCCGGCAGTTGGCCCATGCCGGTTGCCGTCGCGCACAGCGCCGAGGTGTGCCGCGCGCAGAACCCCAGCGTGCGGTTCCAGTCACCGCGCGTGCCGGGGTCGAGGACGTGCTCCCGCAGCAGGATCCACAGGCTCCGGCGCTCCCGCGCTTCGAGGACCCAGCAGACCGCGCACCCGTCCGCATCGGCGCCCCGCTCGATGGCGACGGTGATCAGGTCCCGGTCCCGGCGAAAGCTCGGCCACCGTCGCCACCACCGGGACCGTGGCGCCTGGGTCATGCCCGTCGCCCCCCTAGCCGCGCCAGCCGAACCCCGTGATCAGCCCGCGCAGGTACGCGATCTGGCCCGTGTGCTGCGTGAAGTCCATGATGATGCCCGTGAGCCCCCGCCACGCCGGCCGCGGCTCCTGCGACGGCGCGTACTGGTACGGCTTCATGAGGT
This sequence comes from Chloroflexota bacterium, assembly GCA_022574265.1. Classification (GTDB taxonomy): domain Bacteria; phylum Chloroflexota; class Dehalococcoidia; order Lucifugimonadales; family Australimonadaceae; genus JADFRC01. Next base: position 3,779 of record JACZSI010000042.1, read on the forward strand.
CCTCGTCCGTCATGGCCGCGACGCGCTCGACGGTCCACTTGTGGGCCGCTTCCACGTAGCCGAACAGTAGCTCGCGGTCGGGGTGGAATGCCGCGACCTGCTCCGGCGTATCGCCCAGGCCCGTGGCATCGGCGTCCATCCCGAAGCGCTCCGCCCACCCCTGGCTCACCCACACCTGCGGGTGGCCGGAGACGCGCTCCGGGAAGCGGTCCTTCCACCTGCTCAGGTGCCACGCCAGCCAGCCGATGGAGTTCGTGTCGGGCGACGGCTGCTGGTAGATCTGCTCGTCGGTCAGGCCGTCGACGGCGCGGTTCAGTGCGCGGTGAGCGTTCTCGAGGATCTCGACCGCGAACTGCCGCACGTCGACCGGTGCGTCTGCCATCTGGGCCTCCAGGTGCTGTGCCCGCCGCGATTAGACCGCGGTGGGCTCCAGGACCTTCTCCAAGCGCGGCACCGCGTTGAACGCGTTGTCGTGGAAGATGTTGTGCTTGTCCTCGGTGCTCAGGAAGTCGATCTCCCCGATCACCGGGACCAGATCGTCGCTCGGGCGTCCCGACTCCGGGCGCTTCTGCCCTCCGGAGCCGGGGGCCTCGGTGCCGAACAGCATCTGCTTGACCGACTTCTGCTTGATGGTGGCCTCGAGCACGTCCTTCTCGAGCACGCACGTGTCGAACCAGAGGTTGTTGGAGAGGTCCCGCTGTCCGCGGTGCCGGTCCTCGGCGATGAAGCGGTGCAGCGCGCCGCCGCCGTGGCAGACGAACACCTTGAGCTTCGGGAAGTCGTCGAACACCGTCCCGTGCTCGAGGAGCTGCATCGCGATGAACTCCTCCACCGCGTTGTTGAGCTGATAGTTCGCGTGCACGATCTCCACGCGCTTGTCGAAGGTGAGCGACGGGTGGACCATCAGGACGACGTCCAGCTCCTGGGCCCGCTCGTAGAGCGGGTACCAGTACTCGTCGTGCATCCCCGGCGTCTGCCTATCACCGGCCGGGTCGGGGTTGACGAGAGCGCCCACGAATCCGAGGTCGTTGACGGCCCGGTTGAGCTCGTCGAGGACGTACGAGGTGTCCTCGTCGCGGTTCTGCGGCAGCTGCGCGACACCCGCGAAGCGGTCCGGGAAGAGCTTGCATATCTGCGCGATAACGTCGTTCGTGTTCTCGGCCCAGGCGTGCTGGAGGAACGGCCGCATCCAGTGCCACATGGCGATGGGCCGCGGCGAGAGCAGCTGGAAGTCGATCGAGTGGTCGTCGAGCATGTCGATGTGGCGCTTGTTGGCGTTCGCCAGCGCCTCGTCCGGGATGTCGATCCCGTGCGGCGGCGTGTTCTGCGACACCATGCCGGCCACGGCAGCCCGGAACGTCGGCGGCGTGGTCATGTGTCCGTGGACGTCAATCACCTTCTTGCCTTCGAACATCTCTGCCTCCTTCTGTGTTGTGCGGCCCTTGCGGTTTGGGAACCTCGAATGCTGTCCAGTCCGCTCGTCCTGAGGCTCTCGAAGGACGAGAGATGGCTTGCACACAACGTGCGTCATCTTGGGCAAGCGCTCGTTCGTACTTCGAGAGCCTCAGCACGAACGGGAACCCGGCCGCGGCTTGCTGATTCCTCCTGGCGATCCGCGGCCGGCCTTGCGTGTTACAGGTCCAGCATCGGCGCCGCGAACAGCTCCTCGAACTCCATCTTGCGGGGCGTCAGCCCCTGCTCGAACGAGAAGTCGATCATCTGCTGGATCATCTTCTCGTTGTCGGCGATGCCATACGGGTACGGGTCCGGTCCGAAGATGGAGCGGGTCTGCGCCATGTACTGAGACCCGAAGATCAGATCGGACGGCACCTTGCTCGACAGCTGCGCGTACCAGTGCTCCTTGGCCCGCACGAGCGCCGAGAAGAGGTTGAACGCGAGCCACGGGTGCTTCGCGTAGACGTCGCCGCGCATCGCGTAGCAGTGGTTGGCGGGGACGTAGCCGTGCTTCTTGAAGAACCGCGTCCCCTCCTTGATGAACTCAGGGAAGAGCGGCTTCACCTTGTTGAAGTCGGAGGGCGCGGGCTTGATCGTCGTCGAGCGGTCGATGACGTTCTTCTCGTTGGAGAGGGCCCGGCCGAACGGCGCGGCGTCGAGCTCACCCGCCACCAGCATCGTCGCCAGCGACTTGTCCTTCGGGATGCGGTGGAACTTGATGCCCTTGGGCGGCTTGAAGCCGGTGGCGCCGCCGTGGCTCAGCTCCTCGCTGCGCTCCATGTGCCACTCCACGCTGTACTGGTCCACGCCGAAGTCGTGCTGGAGCACGCCGCGCATCCACAGCGACGCCGTCTGCTGATACTCCCCGACCCCGATGCGCTTGCCGTAGAGGTCGTTCGGTTTGTCGACGCCCGCGTCGACGTTGACCGACAGCGTCGCGTGCATGAAGCGGCGCGACGGGAACACGGGTATCGCGACCATGTCGCTGCCGTTGGCCTTGGCGATGAGCAGCGACGAGAAGGACATCTCGAAGACCTCGAACTCGTCGAACTTGAGCTGGCGCCAGAAGGTCTCGGACGGGTCCGATTTGGTCCAGACCAGATCGACGCCCTCGACGTCGACGTCGCCCTGGAGCAACGGTGCGACCCGCTCGTTGCTGGCCGAGATGAAGCTCAGCCGAAGCTTTTCCATGCGCCAACTCCCTCCCCGGAGAAGCCGTCAGGTGCGTCCCGCCTGAAGCTCCGTGAACATACGCGTGGCCGCGTGGGGTGTCAACGAACGGTGTCCGCGCACGGGACCGAGCAGCCGCTCGAACCTCGCGGTGCAAGCTCCGGTCAGTCCGTGTAGAAGTGAGGGCGGAGCTCGTCCTCTGGTACGAATCTGCTCGCCTGGCGAAAGATAGCGCGGAGGGTGCCTGCGTCCATGTCCCGATGCCTTGGCACGGTGAGCGCCTGGACACCGCCGGTCGCGCTGATACGACGGAGCTTGACGTGGCTGCCACGCTGAGATCGGACGGAGAAGCCGAACCCGCCCAGAATGTCGATGACCTGGTCCCCAGAGAGGACCCGTAGCCTAGGCACGGGCCAGGTCTAGCTCCATAGTGACCAAGAGGGCCGGGTTAGGTGCGAGGCCCAGTGCCTCGAGGTCTTCGCCTTCGAGGTGGAGGCCGACGGCCTCCCGAAGGTTCGCGAGGGTCTCGTCGAGCGTTTCCCCCTGCGTGACAACCGCGACTTCGAGGCACTCAGCCACGTAGAGCGATTCCCCCCGGCGAACGATCGCATTGATGGTGCGTTGCAGGCCCATGAGACCTCCTCGACGCGGTCTTCGTCCCTATTGTACCGAACGCGCGAGATCAGCGGGCGGCCAGTGCCCCCAGCCCCGCTCGACTCACGGGTGCTAACCTACCGTCCGTCCGAGGAGGAGGCGCACCATGGCCGAGACCGCCGACGTCATCGTCGTAGGCGCCGGGAACGCAGCCCTCTGCGCCGCGCTCGCCGCGCGCGAGGGTGGGCGGTCCGTGGTCGTGATCGAGAAGGCGCCCGAGCACCTGCGCGGCGGCAACACCTACTTCACCGGCGGTGCGATCCGCTTCGCCTACGAAGGTATCGACGACGTCCGCAAGATCGTGCCCGACCTCTCGGAGGCGGAGCTCGCCGTCCTCGAAGTGGGCAGCTACACGGAGCGCGCGTACTTCGACGACCTGATGCGCGTGACGGAGGGCCTGTCCGACCAGGAGATGGCGGACGCGCTCGTGCGCGGCTCGTTCCCGACGATGCGCTGGCTCTACGACCAGGGCATCCGGTTCGTGCCGTCCTGGACGCACCAGGCCTTCAAGGACGGCGACGTCTTCCGCTTCTGGGGCGGTCTCTGCCTCGAAGCCGTCGGCGCCGGCAAGGGGCTCTCGGACCAGCTCTTCGCGATCGCGCAGGAGCGGGGCGTCGAGGTGCGCTACGACACCGCCGCCGTCCGCCTCACGACCGACGACGCCGCGGGTGTCGCGGGCGTCGTCGTCAAGACGCCCGGCGGGTACGAGGAGCTGAGCGCCAAAGCGGTCGTGCTCGCCTGCGGCGGCTTCGAGGCCAACCCGGAGATGCGCGCGCGCTACCTCGGCCCGGGGTGGGAGCTCGCCAAGGTCCGCGGCGTGCGGTTCAACACCGGCGAGGGCATCCAGATGGCGCTCGACATCGGCGCGCAGCCATTCGGCCACTGGAGCGGCTGCCACGCCGTCGCCTGGGACCTCAACGCGCCGCCCTTCGGCAACCCGGCCGTCGCCGACCTCTACCAGAAGCACTCCTACCCCTTCGGCCTCATCGTGACCGCGGAGGGAAAGCGGTTCGTCGACGAGGGCGCCGACTTCCGGAACTACACCTACGCCAAGTACGGACGCGAGATCCTCAACCTGCCCCAGCGCGTCGCCTACCAGCTCTTCGACCAGAAGACGCTCCACCTGCTGCGCGACGAGTACCGCATCCCGCAGGTCACGATGGCCGAGGCCGCCACGATGGAAGAGCTCGCCGAAGCCCTCGACATCGACGTCGCGGGCCTGGTGCGGACGGTCGCCGACTACAACGCGGCCTGCCAGCCGGGCGACTTCAACCCGACGGTGCTCGACGGCGTCCACACCGAGGGCCTCGACCCGCCCAAGTCCAACTGGGCGCTGCCGCTCGACGAGCCCCCATACCAAGGGTTCGCCGTGACCTGCGGCATCACGTTCACATTCGGGGGCTTGCGCATCGACGGCCGCGCGCAGGTGCTCGACACGACCGACCGCCCCATCGGCGGGCTCTACGCGGCGGGCGAGCTCGTCGGCGGGCTCTTCTATCACAACTACGCGGGCGGCGCCGGGCTCATGGCCGGGTCGGTCTTCGGCAAGCGCGCGGGCACGAGTGCCGCCGAGGACGCAAGGGCATAGCCCTTGACCCACAAGGGGTAGCGACGCAGAGCGTTGCGGCCGCTTCATGCAGAGCGCAGGGTCTGCGCTAGCCTCACTCCCCGTTCGTGCTGAGGCTCTCGAAGTACGAACGAACGGTAGCCTGGCACCGCCGGCGGCCGAGGAACGAGGGCATCGCCCTTGACCCTCAGGGGTAGCGGGGATGCGGCTCCGCAGCGGCCCTACCCCGCCGGCAGCTCGTTCGCGAACAGCCTGCCGTGGCCGGGCACGCCGTCGCCGGCGTCGATGGTCCGCAACCCCCACCACACCATCGCCTGCGTGCTCGTGACGACCGGGATGCCCACCTCGGCCTCGATCGCCTCGATGCTGCGCACGACCGGGAAGCGGGCGCACGGGATGTACATCGCGTCCGCCTCCGGGGCTTCGCGGGCGACCTCGACGGCGAGCTCGTAGGGCGTCTCGAAGGGCAGCCGCGCGATCTCGGCGGCGCGCTCGATGCCGAGGCCCTTCACGCCCACCACGTCGTAGCCCCTCGCCTCCAGGTACTTCTTGAGCAGCACGTTGCGCTCCTCCGGGTACGGCGTCGCGATGGCGACCTTCTTCGCGCCGAAGCTGTCCAGGCCCGCCAGCATGGCGCCGGTCGTGCTGATGGACGGCACGTGCGAGATCTCCTTCGTCCGCTCCACGACGCCTTCGTCCGAGCCGATGGCCGTCACGACCGGCCCGCCGCCCACCACGATGCAGTCGGCCTCGCCGTCCACCATGTGGCCGACCGCCTCGTCCAGCAGCGAGAGCGCGCGGTCGAAGTCCTCCTGCCGCAGCTGCTGCACGTGCAGGCTCGAATAGACCATCATCACGTCCTCGGGCAGCATCCGCTGGACCTCGTTCAGGATCATGTCCAGCGGGATGGACGGGCAGACGTGGCCGATGCTCCCTCGCGCTCCATACATCTCTCACCTCCTACGATGCTCTCCGCGCTTGAACCGCTCATCGTGAGCGGGGGACGAGATCCTTCGCCCGCCTGTGGCGGCCTCAGGATGACAGCCTCAGCCTACTGTCATGCTGAGCGCAGCGAAGCATCTCGCACCCGGCTGGGCGTGCGCTTCCACTGCGTAGCGATTCTACACTCGGGCCCGCAAACACCGCGCGAGCACCGCCGCGGATCCGAACTACGCGTAGACTGGCCCCGGCAACCCCGCGAGGTGCGCTCATCCCCTACGCCCCCATCGAGGACCACGGCCTCATCGGCGACATGAACTCGTGCGCGCTGGTCACCCGCGACGGCGTCATCGACTGGGCCTGCTTCCCGCGCTTCGACTCGCCGAGCTGCTTCGCGGCCATCTTGGACGACGTCAAGGGCGGCCGGTTCTCCATCGCTCCCGACGGCCCGTTCACCACCTCGCAGCGCTACCTTCCCGACACGACCGTTCTCGAGACGACGTTCGAGGCCGGCGGGGGCACGGTCGTCGTCGTGGACTTCATGCCGCATGCGCGGCCCAGGACCCCCGAGTCCCCACACCAGATCGTCCGCATCGTCCGCGGCCTACGCGGGCGCGTCGACATGCGGCTGCTGTTCCAGCCGCGCCTCGACTACGCCCGCGGCGAGACGTCGCTCGAGCCCACGCGCTCCGGCGTGCTCGCACGCCACGGAGACCAGACGCTGGCGCTCGTCACCGGCGTGCCGGTGGCCATCGAGCGCGCCCCCGACGGCGGCCGCCAAGCGGTCGGGAGCTTCACCGTGCGCGAGGGCGAGGTCTACCACGTGGTGGCGGCCCACGGCGTCCGGCGCGCCCCGAGCGTGCGCGCGATGGACTGCGAGGCGAAGCTGCGCCGGGCTATCCGCCACGACCACGCCACCGTCAGCAAGCTCACCTACGACGGCGGCTGGCGGGAGCTCGTGGTGCGCTCGTTCCTAACGCTCCACCTGTTGATGTACGAGCCGACCGGCGCCATCGTCGCCGCGCCGACGACGTCGCTCCCGGAGGCCATCGGCGGCCCGCGGAACTGGGACTACCGCTACTCGTGGCTCCGCGACGGCGCGTGGACCTCCGGCATCCTCTTCCGGCTCGGCGACCCGCACGAGGGCATGGCGTTCGTCGACTGGATCGTGGGCCAGTGCTGGCTCGCCATCGACTCGATGCAGATCCTCTACGGCATCTCTCCCGAGAGCACGCTCGCTGAGGAGACGCTCGATCACCTGGAGGGGTACCGGGGCTCCGGCCCGGTGCGGATCGGCAACGACGCCGCCTACCACCGCCAGCTCGACGTCTTCGGCGAGGTCGCGCTGAGCCTGGAGGCGTACGCCAAGTACTACGGCTCCCTCACCGACAACGCATGGGAGCTGCTGCGGCGGTCGGCCGACCTCGCGTGCGAGCTGTGGCGCCTGCCGGACCGCGGCATCTGGGAGGTACGCGGACCGGAGCAGCACTTCGTCTACTCCAAGATCATGTGCTGGGTCGCGCTCGACCGCGCCGTCCGCATCGCCGAGACACGCTCGGGCGACATCCCCGTGGACCTCTGGCGAACGGAGGCCGCCAAGCTGCACGCCGACATCCTCGCGAACGGCTGGTCGGAGGCCAAGCAGTCCTTCGTGCAGGCCTACGGCAGCGAGACCGTGGACGCCAGCGCGCTGCTGATCCCCTTCGTCGGCTTCCTGCCCGAAGGCGACCCGCGCGTGCGATCGACGGTCAAGCGCGTGCAGGCCGAGCTCGCCAGCGGCCCCTTCGTGAGGCGCTACCTGACCGACGAAACGGACGACGGGCTGGAGGGAGACGAGGGTGCGTTCTACATCCTGAGCTTCTGGCTCATCGGTTCGCTGCTCGCCATCGGCGAGGCCGACGAGGCGCTGGCGCGGTTCGAGGAGGTCGTGTCCACGGCCAACCACCTGGGCCTCTTCGCCGAGATGATCGACCCGTCGTCGAAGACAGCGCTCGGCAACTTCCCGCAGGCCTTCAGCCACATCGGCCTGATCCACACGGCCCGGAACCTGAGCCAGC
>JACZSI010000181.1 GCA_022574265.1 Chloroflexota bacterium
GTCGCTGTTCCCCGGCACGGCCGCGCTCGGCGAACGGACCGCGCTCTACGCGGCGAACCGCGTGCCGCGACTCGATGCGTGGCGCATCACCGCGACGCTGCCGTTGCTGAACGCGGCGCGGCACATCGCATTCCTCGTGACGGGGACGGCCAAGGCCCGGACGCTGCGGCAGGTGCTGTACCCCCAGGCGGAGACGATGGTGCTGCCGGCGTCGATGGTGCGGCCGGCCGACGGCAAGCTGACGTGGCTGCTGGACCGCGAGGCGGCGTCGCTGCTGCCACACGCGGGGTAGGGACCGGCAGGGCGCACGCCGTGCGCCCCTACGCGATGCGCGCGGGGTTCCACCGGCGAGCCGGCCGTGCTAAGCTTGTCGCTGCCGTTTAGCAGGCCGTGAACGGCGGGAGAGCGAATCGCATGTGCGGCATCTTCGGATATCTGGGCTATCAGGACGCGGCGCCACTGGTGCTTGCGGGCCTGGAGCGGCTCGCGTACCGCGGCTACGATTCCGCCGGGGTCGCCGTGATCGACCGGGCGGGCCATCTGGAGGTCCGCAAGAGCGCCGGGAAGCTCGCGAACCTGACCACGCTCCTCGAGCGCGAGCCGCTCTCCGGCAGCGGGCTCGGCCACACGCGGTGGGCGACGCACGGCGCGCCGACCGACGCCAACGCCCACCCGCACCTCGACGGCACCGGCGAGGTCGTCGTCGTCCACAACGGCATCGTGGAGAACTACATCGAGCTGAAGGCGCGGCTGACGGCCGAGGGCCATGAGTTCTCCTCGGCGACCGACACCGAGGTCATCCCGCACCTGATCCAGGAGCTGCTGGCCCAGGGCCACACGCTCGCCGAAGCGGTGCGCCTGGCCGCCGCCGAGCTGCGCGGCGCGCACGCCATCGCCTGCATGCACGCCGGGTCTCCCGACACGCTGGTCGCGCTGCGGATCGGGAACGCGGGCGGCGTGTCGGTTGGGTTCGGGTCCGGCGAGATGTTCGTGGCAAGCGACCTGCCCGCGCTGCTCCCGCTCACGACGTCCGTCGCGCCGCTCGCGCCCGGCGAGATGGCGGTCGTCACGCCCGAGGGGTGCGAGATGCTGACGCTCGACGGCCGCAGGATCGATACGGCGCGCCAGACCGTCACCATGAACCCGGTGGCCGCTGCAAAGGGGGGGCACAGGCACTTCATGCTCAAGGAGATCATGGAGCAGCCGGAGTCGGCCATGAGCTGCCTGCGCGGCAGGCTTGCGTTCACGCCGCCGTCCGCGGTGCTCGGCGAGCTTCCCTTCACGTCTGAGGAGCTACGGTCGCTCTCGCGGGTGGTGTTCTTGGGCATGGGGACCACGCAGTACGCCACGCGCGTGGGCGCTCGGATGACCGAGCTGCTCGCCCGCCTGCCGGCAAGCGCGGAGGACGCGTCCGAATACCGCTACCGCGAGCCCGTCGTGGACGAGGCGACGCTCGCGGTCGGCGTGTCGCAGTCGGGCGAGACGGCCGACACGCTCGAGGCGATGCACCTCGCGGCCGACGGCGGCGCGAGGACGCTCGCCATCACGAACGTCGCGGGCAGCCAGGCCGACCGCGGCGCCGACGCCACGCTGCTGATGCACGCGGGCCCGGAGATCGGCGTGGCGTCGACCAAGACCTTCGTCAACTCGATGCTGGTGATGTACCTGCTGGCGACGCACCTCGGCCACGCGCGCGGCGCGCTCACGGACGATGCCGCCGCGGGGCACGTCGACGCGGCCGCGCGACTGCCCGCGCTGTTGGGCGAGGCGCTGGAGCTCAACCGCGGCGTGTACGAGCGGCTGGCGGCGGCGTACGTGAAGGCGCGGCGCTTCCTCTTCTTGGGCCGCGGGCTGCTCGACCCCATCGCGCGGGAGGGGGCGCTCAAGCTCAAGGAGATCAGCTACATCCACGCGGAGGGCATGGCGGCGGCGGAGATGAAGCACGGCCCCATCGCGCTCATCGATCGGGAGACGCCGGTGGTGGCGCTGGTGTTGCGCGACGCGCTCTACGAGAAGATGCTGGGCAACATCTCGGAGGTCAAGGCACGCGGCGGGGTGGTGATCGCCATCGCGACGGCGGGCGACGATTCCATCGCGGCCCAGGTGGACGACGTGCTGTGGGTGCCCCCCTGCCCGCCGATGCTCGCGCCGATGCTCGCCGCCGTGCCCGTGCAGCTCTTCGCCTACCACACCGCCGTCCACCTGGGCAACGACGTCGACCAGCCCCGGAACCTGGCCAAGAGCGTCACGGTCGAGTAGGACAGTGGCTCAGGAAACCGCCCCGGCAAAGCCGCTGTACGACGTGCACACGCACGTGCTGTTCGACATCGACGACGGCGCGTTCGACGAGGCGATGGCGCTCGACATGCTCCGCCTCTCGTCGGAGCGCGGCGTCACGGGCATCGTCGCCACGCCGCACTCCCAGGACGTCCGCGAGCACGGCGGTCTGCCGACGTTCCATGACCGGCTGGAGCGCACGCGCGCGTTGCTCCAAGAGAGCGGCATCCCCATCGAGCTGCTCCCCGGCATGGAGGTACACCTCATGCCGGACGTGCCGGAGCTGCTCCGGAGCGGCGACTACCTCCCGCTCAACGGGACGCGCTACGTGCTCATCGAGCTCGACTTCGTGCAGTGGGCGAGCTTCACCGACGACCTGCTCTTCCAGATCGCGGTCGAAGGCTACGTGGTGCTGCTCGCGCACGTCGAGCGCATCGGACCGGTCCAGCAGCGGCCGGCGCTGATCGAGAAGCTGGTTCGGCGCGGGTGCTATGCGCAAGTCACGGCGTCCAGCCTCCTGGGCGGCTTCGGCGATGAGCCGCGGCGCACCGCGGAAACGCTGCTCAAGCGCGGCCTGGTCCACGTGATCGCCTCGGACGCCCACCGGCCGGAGGGGAACCGCGAGCCGGTCCTCGCCGGCGCCTACGACCGGCTCGTGGAGCTCGTGGGCGAGGACGCGGCCGAGGCCGCTCTCTACGCGAACCCCGCGGCGGTGGTGCGGGGCGAGCCGCTGGCGGCGCTGGAGCCACGGCCGCGCAAGAGGC
>JACZSI010000043.1 GCA_022574265.1 Chloroflexota bacterium
CCGCGAGCACGCCGAGGCGCGCGGCTGGACCGTGGTGGGGGACACCCCTCCGCCCCAGCCTAGATCCCCAGGAACCGCACCGTCGCGTGTCCCTTGTGGATGCGGTTGAGGTTCAGCAGCAGCCCCGTCAGGTCCTCGACGTAGCGGGAGTTGGCCAGCGGGCCCGCGTCCACCGGCCGTAGGTCCTTGACGGCACGCGCCATCTCCATCGTGTGCTTGCGCGCCTCGTCGTCGTCGCCGCACACGGCGACGTCTCCTTCGAGCACGCGGTCGGGCCGGAGCAGGTCGCGGGCGCTGAGGTTCTGGAAGGCGGAGGTCACGAGGCTTTTGGGCAGCAGCGCCTGCACGAGCTCCGCCGCCGACCCCTGCGGGAGCGCGACGGGCTTGAAGCGGCCGTCCTCGATCACGAGCGGCGCGACGACGCTGACCACGAGCTTGCCCTCCGCCGCGGACGCCAGCGGGCCGACCGTGTCGTTGAGCGCGTCGTACGGCAACGCGAGCAGCACCCAGTCGGCTTCGCTGGCTGCCTCGGCGTTGGTGGCGCCGGTGATCGGCAGACCTGGGCGGACCTCAAGCAGCGCGGCCGCGGCATCGGCCCCACGGGAAGCTTCCCTTGAGCCGATGATGACGGGATATCCGCCCATGGCGAGACGCAGTCCCAGGCCGCGGCCCTCGGGGCCGGTCCCCCCGATGATGGCGACTGTCGGCATATGCTCCCTCTCTATCCGGGCCTATTCTCGGGCCCATCCGGCGCGCGTCCGGCGAACCATACGGTCGGCGCGCCTCCGGAACAAGCGCATACGCGCGCTATGCAGTCACGCGCAGCGCACGCATGCGCTTGTTCGGTATCACGACCACGGCCACGAAGACGAGCACCGCGGCCCCGCCGAGGGCCAGCGCGAAAGGCGCACCGGCGACCGCCGCTATGGCTCCGAACTGCATCTCGCCCAACGGGCGCACGGCGGTATGCGTCATCCCCCACAGCGACATCACGCGCCCGCGGAAGTCGTCGGGGACCATCAGCTGGATCGCGGTGCGGATCCCCACGCTGGCCGAGGAGCCACCGATGCCCGTGGCCCAGAGCAGGAAGAAGGTGAGGGGTGCCCAGACGGAGAGTCCCACCCCGATGACCGAGAGGCCCAGCGCGATGGACCCCCCGATGATGTACCGGCCCTGCCCATCGGCGCTCCCGCGGCTCGCGGCCCACGCCGCGCCCATCAAGCTGCCGATCCCCTGCGCCATCCACATGTAGCCGAGCCCGGACGGACCGAGGAACAAGATGTCCTTCGCGACGACGGGGAACAGGATCGAGATGGCCAGCGCGAAAGCGGTGTTCCAGTACATGGTGCCGAGCAGGAGCGCGAAGAGCCGGTTGCCCCACGTGAACCGCAACCCCTCGCCCACGTTCTGGAGCACGTTCCCTCTCGACACTCGCCGGACCGGCGGGAGGTCGATCAGATACAGGAACACCCCGTAGACGCCGAACCCGACCACCGCCACGACGAAGATCACGCCTCCGGCCGTCATCACCGACGACGTGGCCTCGACGACCAGCGCGAGGACGAACCCCGCCATGACCGGGGCCAGCACGCGGCTGCCGGGGTGGACCATCGCATTCAGCCCGATCGCCTGGCTCATGAACCGGCGCTCGATCAGGTGGGGGAACATCGACTCCCGCGCCGGCTGCTCGAACGCGCCGACCGCGGAGAGCGCGAAGCCGCCCGCGATGACGTGCCAGGCCTCGAGCATCTGCGCGAAGCCGAGCGCCGCCATGACTGCGACGATGAGCATCTGGAGCGGCTGGAGCCAGATCAGCAGGCGCCGCTGGTCGACCCGGTCGGCGATCGCGCCACCGAGGAGCGTGAGCGCCAAGGACGGGATGGCCTGCGCCAGCCCGTGCAGCCCCAGCAGCAGCTTCGACCCCGACAGCTCGTAGATGAGCCAGCCCTCGGCCATCCACATCATCTGCTGGCCGGAGATCGAGATCACGTAGCCGGTCCACCACCGGCGGAAGTGCTTCGACCGCAGCGGCCCGAACCGCGACGGTTTCGTAACCTCGGCTGGAGGTGTGAGCTGGCTCAGGATACGAGTCCGGTGACTTCAGCCAGGCGCTCCAGGTGCTCCTCCATGTCGAACACCGGGTTGAGGATGAACTCGCTGACCCCGGCCTCCGACCACGCCGCCAGCTGCTCCTGCACGCGGCTCGCCGCGCCCCAGATCCCCACGCGGCCCGCGAGCTCCGCGTTGCCGTAGTAGAAGCCGAACCACTCAGCGAGCCGGCGGCCCGCGCGTTCCTCGTCGTCGTCAATGGCGAGATACACACGCTTCGAAATAGGGAAGCTCGCGGGGTCGCGGCCCTCCTCGGCGAGCCACCCTTTCACGCGCTCGAGGTTCTCGCTGAACGCCTCCCGCCCGGCGCTGCCCGCGCCCGTCCAGCCGTCGCCGAGCCGGAGCGCGCGGCGGATGGCCGGCTCGGCGCTCGCACCGAACCACAGGGGCGGGTGCGGCTGCTGCACGGGCCGCGGCGCGATGCTCACGCCGTCGAGGCGGTAGAAGTCGCCGGCGTAGGTGACCGGCGACTGCGTCCACAGCGCTTTCATGATCTCGACGTGCTCGATGAACCGGCGCACGCGGCGCTCGGGAGACATGCCGTACATGGGCAGCTCGGCCGCGTTCCCGCCCAGCCCAACGCCCACGATGAGCCGCCCGCCCGAGAGCTGGTCGAGCGACGCCAGCTGCTTGGCCAGGTGCACGGGGTTGTGCCGCGGCACGACGAGGACGGAGACGCCGAGCCGCACGCTGCTCGTCTGGCCGGCGAGGTAGCTGAGGAACGTGATGGGGTCGAGCGAGGTCTGCGTGCCGGTGACGCGCTCCTGCGTCCACAAGCTGGCGTAGCCCAACGCCTCCGCCCGCACGGCGTAGCGCCGCACGAGGTCCATGTCGACGTTGCCGTCGGCGAAGATGTGCGGCGACGCGATGCCGATGCGCGTCTTGGAGGCGATGGTCATGGGCTGGCTCCGGGCCGAAGGTGGGGGCTGCGCGGCATTGTAGCAGGGAGGGCCCCGCGCCTTCTGATTGACTATCTGACCTCTCGCAAGCGGCGTGGGATAGAGAGGACGGAGAATTCGACGCCGACTGCGTTCGCGTGGCCGTGTCGTGATACAGTCGCGTTCGGGATGTACGATGGTGGTGCCCGCCATGGTGCAGGCGACGAAGAGCTGATGGTCAACTCTGCCCAAGAACGGTTCCTCACTAAGCTTCGCGCGTACAAGCCGGTGAGCCGGGTATCCGGCATTCGTTCGGCGGTCTACTCCACGCATAACGAAGTGTGGCTGGCCGTTCTCTACTCCGGCGGGACCAGACAAGGCAAGTACTGGTTCGGCGTCGATTCTGCCAATCTTGACGGCTGGCGACAGAAAAGCCGCGTAGTGCTCTGCTTTATCTGCGGCGATGAGAACACAGTCGTCTTCCTACCAGATGATCAATTCCTTCGCTGGTACGAGGGTGTTACGCCGAATAAGAAAGGGCAATGGATGGTGAACATCCTTCCCTCCGACGACAAGCTTGTGCTTCATGTTGCAGCCGACAGGCGCTTCGACGTAACGGAATACGTGAACCGATACGACTTCGTATCCCGAAGCATCCCCTTGCCTATGTCGAGACCAATTCTGGGTGGCCGAAGCGACTCGACACCCTATCGAGAAGCGTGCGACGCCATCATGGGAAACCTCACGATCTCAGGCGACTCGCTCCACGAACGCATCGTGGACATGTTGGCCCAGATCGCACAATGGTCAGGTTACTCACCATCGAGAGGGTACAAGGTTCAGCCAGACTCCCCGTACGAACTCGACATTGTGTGGCTTGATCGAGACCTACTCGAAATCGCTATCGAAGTTCAGGTTGGCGGTAACGAGACAGAAGCGAAGGACAGACTGACTCTGGCGAACCGGTTTGGTGCGAGGAAGGTGATCATCGTTTCAGCGCCTGAGTCGATTAATAGACTGAAGAGTCTGTTCCGATACGAATCGACCATCAAGAACTGGCTGGAGATATGGGGTATCCCACGCGTCTATGACATGTACGTGAGCGGTGCCCAGTTCCATGAATGGTACCGGCCATTTATCAAGCCCCAGTGGTCAGAAGAAATCGCCGTGATTGAATAACCGTCCGCGGGTTCTGCCTCCAATCCCGCTAGCCTACGGTTGACTGGCGTCGGCCTCCCCGCTATGGTCCCGGTCCTTCGTTGCCTGGGGGAGGCTAGACATGGGACTGGACGTCGGGATCATGCATGTGGGGTACCTCGGCCGGCCGCACGGCGTCGCCTACGAGTTCGCGTGGGAATTCGCCCACGAAGCGTCGGCCAACGGCTACATGACCGGCGAAGGTGGCAATTGGGCTCCCTTTACCCAACGGCAGGTTCTCCGGTTTCTCGATCGATTCGCAGCCGCCAGAGCAATCGACGTGCAGGGCAGGGACGAAATGCTCGCTTGGGTGCGGTCGCTTCCCTGGCAGGACTGGCAAGAGGCGCTGCCGCTGGACGACGGGCGCGACGCGGCGCGCGACTACGCGCCTGTCCTCGACAACGAGGATGGGCGTGACGGCGGAATCATCGAATTGCACTTCAACTGGTAACGCACCTCTTGAGACGCTCGTCTTCACGGTCCTCGGCGCGCTCGCGGTTCGGGCTTTGACCAAGCCCACGTCCGTCTAGAGACTTCCCGCAAGCGGCGTAGGGGCGTGTAACGGACACGCACCTGCGGTAGAATGGTGTTCTCCCCGTTGACTCTGGGCATCTCATGCCCGTATGGTGCGCGGGGCCCCGGCGCTCACCCTATTCCCCTTCGAGGATTCCGCCCTTGCTAGGACCTCTCTACTACTTCCTCCGTCACGCATTCGTCAAAGAGTTCGAGCTCGATCACCTGCCGGGCGGGTGCGAGCAGACGCGCCTCGGCTGGTCCTTCGGGTCCACACGCCAGTGGCGCGGCTTGGACGGCCTCCACGTCCGCGAGCACGATGGCCAGCTGGTCGGGCACTACGACCGGGTCGACCCACGCGACAGCCTCATCGGCCACCTGATCCTGGATATGCCCAAGGAGCTCGCGATCGGGCTGACGACCGGCGCAGTGCTCGTGGCGTTCTTCACCGGCGGCGCCGCACCGGCGCTGGTCTGGGGCGGCATCGCGGGAGCGGGCGCCGTGCTCACCACCGTCGTCGCGCGGCGGGCTCGCTCCTAGCGCAGACCGGTTCCCCATCAGAGTTCATGGGACGCCGTTCCAGGCTGGAACGGCGTTTTGCTACTTGCCGCCTCATGGAGCACCGCCCTATACTCTTCGCGACGGAACAACCGGATATGAGTGACGCAGACCTTTAAATCCAGTCCCGCGAGGCTGGCAAGGGACAGCGTCGTGGCCACGCCCCCGCCATCGGGGCGGTCCACGCGGCGCACGCGCGCCAACGCAACCTCTCTGCCAGCACGGGCGAGAGGCTTTTTCGTGCCCACAGAACGGCTCCTGATGACCGGCGAGGACATGCGGCGCGTGATCAGCCGCATCGCGCACGAGATCGTCGAGCGCAACCGCGGCGCCGACGGCCTCGTGCTGGTCGGGCTCCAGCGCCGGGGCGTGCCGCTGGCCAAGTGGCTCGCGAGCGCTATCCAGGCGTTCGAGGACGTCGAGGTCCCGGTCGGCGCGCTCGACACGAACCTCTACCGCGACGACCTGACGAGCCGTCGACAGCCGATGCTGCGCCCCACGACGCTGCCGGTGGACGTCGACGACAAGGTCGTCGTGCTGGTCGACGACGTGCTCTACACCGGCCGCACGGCGCGCGCCGCGCTCAACGCGCTCATGGACCTCGGACGGCCCACGCAGGTGCAGCTTGCGGTGATGGTCGACCGCGGCCACCGCGAGCTGCCCATCCGCGCCGACTACGTGGGCAAGAACGTCCCCACCGCGCCGGACGAGCAGGTCCGCGTGCGCGTCGACGACTTCGACTCGGTGGACGAGGTCGTCCTGGTCGTGGAGCGCGAGGTGCCGGCATGACGACGCGCGCACCGGTAGAGGCGGCTCCAGGCACGAGCGTCGCTCCACGCCGCCACGTCCTCGACCTCGACGACTTCTCGGCCAGCGAGATCCACGTCTTGCTGGACTCGGCCGAGGCGATGCGCGAGGTCCTGGGCCGCAGCATCAAGAAGGTGCCGTCGCTCCGGGGCAAGGTCGTCGTCACGCTCTTCCTCGAGCCGAGCACCCGCACGCGGGTCTCGTTCGAGCAGGCCGGCAAGATGCTGAGCGCCGACGTCATCAACGTCGGCGAGACCGGCAGCAGCGCCGAGAAGGGCGAGTCGCTGCTGAACACGGCGCTCACGCTCCAGGCCATGCGCGCCGACCTCATCGTCCTCCGCCACCCGCACTCCGGCGCGCCCTACTTCCTGGCACGCCACCTGACGTCCACGGCCGTCGTCAACGCCGGCGACGGGATGCACGCGCACCCCACGCAGGCACTGCTCGACCTGATGACGATGCGGCGCCATCTGGGGTCGCTGGAAGGCGCCAAGGTCGTGATCGTCGGAGACGTGCTGCACAGCCGCGTGGCGCGCTCCAACGCCTTCGGACTCGCCGCTTCCGGCGCGAGCGTGGTCCTCTGCGGCCCGCCGACCATGATGCCGCTCGACCTGCTGCGACCTGGCGGCACGCCGAGCCTCCCGAACGTCACGCTCGAGCCCGACCTGGATGCCGCCATCGAGGATGCGGACGTCGTCATGACGCTGCGGCTCCAGGCCGAGCGCCAGGCGGCGGGCATGCTGCCGAGCCTGCGCGAGTACACGCGCCGGTGGCAGGTCAACGAGGCGCGCATGAGCCGCGCAAAGCCGGGCGCGCTGCTGATGCACCCCGGCCCGATGAACGAGGGGGTCGAGATCGCATCCTCGCTGGCCCACGGCGGCTCCTCGCAGATCGAGGAGCAGGTCACGAACGGCGTCGCGCTACGGATGGCGCTCCTCTACCAGCTGCTGACCGGCACCGAGGAGCGCCCATGAGCGCGCCGCTGCTCATCAGGAACGCGCGGCTCATCGACCCATCCGATGGGTCCGACGCCGTCGGCGACCTGCTGATCAAGGACGGCGTCATCGCGCGCCGGGGATCCGCCAATGGGAGCGTCCCCGACGGTACCCGCGTCGTGGACGGCACGGGGATGGTCGTGGCGCCCGGCTTCATCGACCTCCACGCCCACCTGCGCGAGCCCGGCGGCGAGGACAAGGAGACGATCGCGACCGGCACGGCGGCCGGAGCGCGCGGCGGCTTCACGACGCTGTGCTGCATGCCGAACACCACGCCCACGATCGACAGCGCGACCGTCGTCGAGTTCATCGCGCGCCAGGCGGCCGACGCTGGCTCCATCCGCGTGCTGCCGTTCGGCGCCGTCTCGCGCGGCCGCTCAGGGGTCGAGCTCACGGACATGGAGGAGCTCGCGCGCGCGGGCGCCGTCGGCTTCACCGACGACGGCAACCCGGTGGCCACCGGACACCTGATGCAGATGGCGCTGCTGTATGCGGGCCAGCTCGGGCTGCCCGTCATGGACCACTGCGAGGACCACTCGATCACCCGTGCCCATTCGACAGGCTCAGGACAGGGACTCGGTGTAAACGAGGGCTGGGTCGCCTCGCGCCTCGGACTCGCCGGGTACCCCTCGGCCGCCGAGGAGTCGATCGTCGCGCGAGACATCGCGCTCCTCGAGCTCGCCGGCGGCGCGCTGCACATCGCGCACCTGAGCACCGCCGGCGGCATCGCCCACGTCCGGCGCGCGAAGGAGCGCGGCCTGCGCGTGACCGCCGAGGCGACGCCGCACCACCTCACGATGACCGAGGCGTGGGTGCTCGGCGCCCACGGCCGTGGGAGCCCCGATGAGGCGCTCGGCGCCGCATCGTACGAGACGCGGGCCAAGGTCAGCCCGCCGCTGCGCGCCGAGACCGACCGCCAAGCGCTCGTCGAAGCGCTGGCCGACGGCACGGTCGACGCCGTCGCGACCGACCACGCGCCGCACACGTTCGCCGACAAGGCCGTGCCGTTCGACGAGGCCACGGTCGGGCTGTCGGTCTTGGAGACCGCGCTCGGCTCGCTGATGGGCCTCGTGCACGGCGGCGCGCTCGATCTGCCGACGCTCGTCCAGCGGCTCACGGCCGGGCCCGCGAGCGTCCTCGGCGAGCGCTACGCCGACCTCGCGACGCTCCGGAAGGGCACGCCGGCGGACGTCGTGCTGTTCGATCCCGACGAATCGTGGGTGGTCGACGCGGCGAGCTTCGCTTCGAAGGGCAAGAACACGCCGCTCGACGGCGAGACGCTCGTGGGCCGCGTGAAGCTGACGGTCGCGGGCGGCGAGATCGCGTTCGACGGGCTCGCATCGTGACGGCGGCGTACCTCGTGCTCAGCGACGGCACCGTCTACCAGGGCTACTCCTTCGGCGCCTCCACCCCCTCGTTCGGCGAGGTCGTCTTCAACACGAGCATGGCCGGGTACCAGGAGATGCTCACCGACCCCTCGTACGCCGGGCAGATCGTCGTGCCGACCTACCCGCTCCAGGGCAACTACGGCATCAACGACGACGACGTCGAGTCGCGGCGTGTCCAGGTGGCGGGCTTCGTCGTCCGGGAGGCCTCGACGACGCCCTCCCACTTCGACTCGACCCGGACGCTGCACGACTACCTGGCCAGCGAGGGGATCGCCGGCATCTGGGGCGTGGACACGCGCGCCGTCACGCGGCGCATCCGCTCGCACGGCGTGATGATGGGCGCGCTGACGACCGGCGACCCGCAAGCGGCCCTCGCCGAGCTCGCCGCCCTGCCCGCCTACGACGCCGTCAACTTCGTCGAGCGCGTCACCGCGGCCGAGCCCTACGCGTGGCCGAACGGCGGCGACGGCAAGCGGGTCGCGGTCGTGGACTGCGGCGTGAAGTACAACATCCTCCGGCTGCTGGCCGCGCGCGGCTGCGCCGTCACCGTGCTGCCCGCCACGGCTTCCGCCGACGAGGTGCTGGCGCTCGAGCCGGAGGGCGTCGTCTTCTCGCCCGGCCCTGGGGACCCGGTCCACAACACGGTGACGGTCGAGACGGCGGCCGCCATCATCGAGCGCGTGCCGACGCTCGGCATCTGCCTGGGGCACCAGGTCGTCGCGCGGGCGCTTGGCGCGCAGACCTACAAGCTGAAGTTCGGCCACCGCGGCGCGAACCACCCGGTGCGGGACCTCGAGACGGGGCGCGTCACCATCACCGCGCAGAACCACGGGTTCGCCGTCTCCGACGACGGCCTGCCGCCGGAGCTCGTCGTCACGCACCGGAACCTGAACGACGGCACGATCGAGGGTCTGCGGCACCGCGACCGCCCGGTGCTCACGATCCAGTACCACTCCGAGGGCTCGCCGGGGCCGCGGGACAACGAGTACATCTTCGACCGCTTCTTGGAGCTGATGCGCTCCTGACGATATTGATGTACAATTATGATGCTATACATTGATGAGGTTTACTGATGCGCACGACGGTGGACATAGACGAAAAGCTCCTCGCCGATGTCGTCGAGCAGACCGGCGAGAAGAGCAAGGGCAAGGCGCTGAACAGGGCCTTGGAAGAGTACCTGTACTGGAAAGCGGTGGAAGGCCTCCGCGCCATCGCGGGGAAGGTCGAGTTCGTGGACGGCTTCGAGCAGATGCTTGAAGACCAGAAGGCGAGAGAGGTCGAGCGGCTCAAGCGCGCTCGCCTGTAGCAGGGTGCCCTGGTGATAGTCGTAGACAGTTCCGTCTGGATCGAGTATCTCCGCACGCCTGATTCCGAGCATGGGCGTGCGCTGGATTCTCTGCTGGACCGCAAAGAAGCACTGATAACGGGGGTGGTCATCGCGGAGGTGGTACAAGGCCTCAGGTCAGACCAGCAACGGACGGCGGTCGCCGACCATCTACTCCGCTTGCCCTATGGCGATCTCAGCAAGGACGGCTGGTTGCAGGTCGGAGAGCTCGCCTACCAGATGAGGAGACAGGGTCAGACCCCCGGCTTGGCTGACCTGGCCATCGCGACCGTCGCCATTCAGGGCGGCCATGAGCTGTACACCCTGGACGCCGACTTCGATCGGGTTCCGGGGCTCACCCTGCACCAGGTCGAGGCGAGATGAGCACGTCCCCTAAGCCCAAGAAGGTCCTCGTGATCGGCAGCGGGCCCATCGTGATCGGGCAGGCGGCCGAGTTCGACTACGCGGGCACGCAGGCCTGCAAGGCGCTGCGGGAGGAGGGCGTGACGACGGTGCTCGTCAACTCCAACCCCGCGACGATCATGACCGACGAGGACATCGCCGACGTGGTCTACATCGAGCCGCTCACCGTCGACGTGCTCGAGCGCATCATCGCCGCCGAGCGCCCCGACGGGTTGCTGCCGACGCTCGGCGGGCAGACGGGGCTCAACTTGGCCGTGGCGCTCCACGACGCGGGCGTGCTCGAGCGCTACGGCGTCCGGTCCCTTGGCACGCCGATCGAGACGATCCGCACGGCCGAGGACCGCGAGCTGTTCCGCGCGCTGCTGACGCGCATCGGCGAGCCGACGCCCGAGAGCGCGGTCGTGAATGAGCTCGCCGACGGCATGGAGGTCGCCCGGGGGCTCGGGCTGCCGCTGGTGGTCCGGCCCGCGTACACGCTCGGCGGTACCGGCGGGGGCTTCGCGACGACGATGGAGGAGCTCGCGGAGGTCTTGCGCAGCGGACTCGCGGCCAGCCCGATCCAGCAGGTCCTGCTCGAGCGCTCGCTCGTCGGCTGGCGCGAGATCGAGTACGAGGTGATGCGCGACGGCGCCGACACCTGCATCACCATCTGCAACATGGAGAACCTCGACGCGATGGGCGTGCACACGGGCGATTCCATCGTCATCGCGCCGAGCCAGACGCTCTCCGACAAGGAGTACCAGATGCTCCGCTCCGCGAGCATCCGTATCATCCGGGCGCTCGGGGTCGAGGGCGGCTGCAACGTCCAGTTCGCGCTCGCCCCGCACCCCATCATCGGCGAGACGCTGCCCGGCGGCGCGCCGGAGCCACTCTCCTACCACGTCATCGAGGTCAACCCCCGGGTCAGCCGCTCCTCGGCGCTCGCGTCGAAGGCCACCGGCTACCCGATCGCGCGCGTCGCCGCCAAGATCGCGGTCGGCAAGCGGCTCGACGAGATACCGAACGCGGTGACGCAGAAGACATCCGCGGCCTTCGAGCCGGCGCTCGACTACTGCGTCATCAAGATACCGCGCTGGCCGTTCGACAAGTTCGCTTCCGGCGACCGCGACATCGGCACGCAGATGAAGGCGACGGGCGAGGTGATGGCCATCGACCGCAGCTTCGAGGCGGCGCTCCAGAAGGCGGTGCGCTCGCTCGAGATCGGCGGCCGCTCGCTCCGGTGGGAGGACCCGGAGTGGGAGTCCCTGGCCGCCAACGAGCTCCCGCTGCATCCCACCGACCTCCGGCTGTGGGCGCTCGCCGCGGCGCTGCGCCGCGGGATGAGCGTCGCGGAGGTCGCGAAGGCCGCGCTCGTCGAGCCTTGGTTCCTCTCCGGC
>JACZSI010000182.1 GCA_022574265.1 Chloroflexota bacterium
CGCGATGCGAGCTCGCGGAAGTCGAACTCCTGGGACGCATCGATCACCTCGAGCAGGGCGAAGTCGAGGTCATCGTCGCGGCCCACGGCCCACGCCTGGCCGGAGGCACCCGAATCGGTGAAGAAATCGGCCACCGGCGCAGAGCCCAGGTTGCTCGACGTCGTGATGATCAACCCCGATCCGGAGATCATCACGCCGGTCCACTGCTTCCCCGCGCTGACTAGCCGCACGACCGAGAGCTGGGCGAGCGCGATGCCGTCGATCAGCGTCGGCGTCGCGGTCGGCGTTGGCGTCGGCGCCGGCGTCGGCGTCGCGGTCGGCGTCGGCGTCAGTGTCGGCGTCGCGGTCGGCGTTGGTGTTGGTGTGTCCGCGGGCGTGGGCGTCGGCGGCACCGCGGTGTCCGTCGGCGTCGGTGGAACCGGAGCCGCGGTGGGCTCCGCGGTGGCGCACGCCGCGACCAAGAAAAACAGGCCCACGACGGCGGGAGCTAGGAACGCGAGTCGGCGATCGGTCATACGGTCCGCCAGGGTTGACTCCTGAGTGAGGCCGAAACAAGTCTACAACGGCGGCGCGGGGGCCGGACAAGGGCATCGGCTGGCTGATTCCGCCGCCTTTTCCCATCTCCGGATGGGCGAGCTCTGGACAGGACCTCCTTGAGGCCTCCGCCGCACCGTCATGCCAACGGTGGCATGCTACACTTTTATACGACCCGCCACCCTCCGGGGGTTCTTTCCCTGTCGTGACGCAGCAGATGGACGAGAAACTCGAGACCCTGGCCCGCCGCAGCGACGAGATCGACGAGCTGCTCGCCCGTCCTGAGGTCGCGAGTGACACCGAGCAGGTCACCAAGCTGGCGAAGGAGCGCGCCGGGCTCCAGCCGATCGTCGAGAGTTACCGGCAGCTCGTCGCCGCGCGCGGCGAGCTTGCCGACGCCGAAGCGCTCGCCAAGGACCCCGACCCTGAGCTCGCCGCCATGGCCCGCGAGGAGGTCCCGGCGCTGAGCGCGCGCATCGAGCGGCTGGATTCGGAGCTGCGCGCCGCGCTGCTCCCCAAGGACCCCAACGACGACAAGAGCATCATCATGGAGGTGCGCTCAGCCACCGGCGGCGAGGAGGCCGCGCTGTTCGCCGGCGACCTCTACCGCATGTACCTGCGATACGCCCAGCTCCACAAGCTCAAGGTCGACGTCGTCGACGTCAGCGAGAGCGGTCAGCACGGCATCAAGGAGGTCGTGTTCGAGATCAGCGGACGCGGCGCGTACGGCCTGCTCAAGCATGAAAGCGGTGTGCACCGGGTCCAGCGCGTGCCCGCCACCGAGGCCCAGGGCCGCATCCACACCTCCACCGCCACCGTCGCCGTGCTGCCCAAGGCGGAGGAGGTCGACATCGACATCAAGCCGGACGAGCTGCGGATCGACATCTTCCACTCCGGCGGCCCGGGCGGGCAGAACGTCAACAAGGTCGCCACGGCGGTGCGCGTGGTCCACCTCCCCACGGGCACCATGGCCGTCTCGCAGGACGAGCGCTCCCAGCTCAAGAACAAGACGAAGGCGATGACCGTGCTGCGCTCGCGGCTGCTGGAGCACAAGATCCGGGAGCGAGAGGCGCAGACCAGCGCGGCGCGCCGCTCGATGGTCGGCTCCGGCGACCGGTCCGAGAAGATCCGCACCTACAACTTCCCCCAGGACCGCCTCACGGACCACCGCATCGGGCTCACCGTCCACGGCCTGGAATCCATCCTCGACGGCCAGATCGACGCCATCGTCGAGGCGCTCCGGCAGGACGAGCAAACCCGGCTGCTCCAGGACGACGCGTGAGCACCCTCGGCGTCCGGCTCGACGACACCGCCCGGCGGCTCGCCGCGGTCGGCATCGACGACCCCCGGCTCGAAGCCGACGTTCTGTGGATGAAGGCGCTCGACATCGACCGCGCCCAGCTCTACGCCCGCCTCCACGACGACCCCGCCGAGGCGCACGCCACGGCCGCCGAGGCACTCACCGCGCGCAGGCTCCGCCGCGAGCCGCTGGCGTACGTGACCGGCACGCGCGAGTTCTACGGCATCGACCTGACGATACGCCCCGGCGTGCTCGTCCCGCGCCCGGACACCGAGACGCTCGTCGACGAAGCGATCTCGGTCCTCGCCCACCGCGCCGAGCCCGCGCCCGTCATCGCCGACATCGGCTGCGGCAGCGGTGCCATCGCGCTCGCGCTCGCCGCCAACGTGGCGGACGCGACCGTGCACGCGGTCGACCGCTCGCCCGCGGCCGTCGGGCTGACGCGAGCCAACGCCGAGCGCCACGGCCTTGGCGAGCGCGTGCGGGTGTACTTGGGCGACCTGACGGCGCCCCTGCCGGAGCCCGTGGACCTGATCGCCGCCAACCTCCCGTACGTCCGCTCGGACGAGCTCCCCACCCTCGAGCCGGAGGTCAGCGTCTTCGAGCCGGCCGAGGCGCTCGACGGTGGCGCGGACGGGCTCGACCTGGTCCGCAGGCTGCTCCGCGAAGCACCCGCGCACCTCAAGCCCGGAGCGGCCGTGCTCCTCGAGCTCGACCCGCGGCAGTTCGACGAGGCCGCCGCGTTCGCCGCCGAGGCGATGCCGGATGCGCGGGCGCGGTCCGTGCGCGACCTCGCGGGCCGCGAGCGCGTGCTCGTTATCGAGACCACGGCCTAGGCGCCGCAGTGGAGCTGGAGCCGGGCATCCATTCGCTCACGACCGGGCAGCTCCCGATCGGCCGCGAGCCGTTCAAGGGCTTCCCGCCGCCCAACTCCTACCTCGTCTTTGGCACCGATGCCTCGGTGCTCATCGACGCGGGCTGGGACGAGCCCGCCGACCATGAGGCGAGGACCGCCTACCTCCGCGAGGTCGGCCCGCCACCGCTGGCCGCCATCATCATCACGCACCGGCACCCCGACCACGCCGGTGGTGCGCTGGCGCTGCACCGCTCCACCGGCGCGCCGCTGGCATCGCACGCGCTGGAGCGCGAGGCCATCGAGCGCGACCGCTTCGGCGGCGCGGCCCGCATCACG
>JACZSI010000044.1 GCA_022574265.1 Chloroflexota bacterium
AAGCTTGCATAGCCATTGCGGATTTCAAAATTCTAAATAATGGGACGAAGGAAGAACTTGTGGAAAAAATTGATAAAATTCTTGAATTTTAAATTGAAAAACAATGAGTTTGCATTATGTGTAGATAAAAATACGGTGAATATACTTGATGTAGAAAATGCAACAAAGGTTTATTTAAAAAATGAAAAAGTAATTTCTATAGGTAAAAATTTGAAAAAATATAATGCCATAGATACGGGCATGTTTATCATATCTCCTTATTTTTTTAAAGTCCTTGAAAAATCTATTAAAAATGGTTTTTGTTCTATTACAGATAGTCACTCCTTCTCGACAAAGCAAGTGACTTGGAGACCGAAGAGAACGTGCTAGACTCACCACGCTGTTTCCATCCGCCTGAGAGGTCGTTGATGCCGCTGCTGCAGCCTCTCGTCCGAACCCAGCGCGAATTTCTCCTAGACTCCGCGCTGACGCTTGCGCTGTATGCACTATGCGTGAGGGTCTCGTCTGAGGGGAGTGCCGTAGGTGACCGCCTAAAGGCCGCGAAGCTGACGTTTTTCGCGGCGTACCCTCTGTTTCGTGCCGGGGTCAAAGCGTTCAGCTACAGCTTTCAGAAATACGACTACGGCCCCTTCACGCGCGAACTCCATGAGACGTGGGACGAACTCCGCTGGTCCGGCTTTCTGGACGTTCCGAGCGGCAGTGGTCAACTCGCTCTCACGGACGATGGCAAGCGCGTAGCTGACTCATTCCTTCATGACGTCTTGGCTCTCCCCGAAAATCGGATGGTCATCACGGCGCTTGTCGACACGGCGGTGGCCCACGCCAAGCATCCCACTTGGCAGGTTATCCGCGATTGCTATGCGATGACGGTCGTACCAGTCGGCGGCAAAGAAGCCATAACGGTTGCTGATGTGCCGGAGGGTGCGCTGCTGACCAAGCGACTGAAGGAGTCAGCGCACCGAAGTCAATTGACCGCCCCGGACTCTTGGCTGATGCAGCTCGATATCGACCGTCGGTCCAATCAAGCTCAGGGAACCCCGCAAGAGGAGCTTGTGAGGCTCCATACACCGGAGCTAGTGGGTCGTGTCGCCGCCGCGCTTGAGCGGCGTGATCGCGGAGAAGGGCTGCGGATGAGCCGCGATTACCTACTTGCTGAGCTGGACATTGCAGGATCAGGGTCAAGCTGAGCTCGTCCTCGACCCGGTTGTAGGAGCGTTCTTACGCGGCCGCGAGCCAGAGCAGCAGTTGAGTCTGCTCCTAATCATGTTCGGGTTGCTCCTTGACCCGAGCGTGGACAACGTCCACAAGTTCGCGGCGGCCTATTTCCCCTACGGCGATCACCCCGTGAGAGAGTATTTCGACGGCGATTGGTATATGTCATATCTCGTGGAGGCTCGTGGGGACGTTCATGTGTTGCTGGTGATTCCGCGGAGCGAACTACCCCCATCACCAGGCCGACGAGCCGCTCCCGCCTAGTTCGCTACATCTCGATGGGCAGCGGCACGATCATCGGGCGCCGGCCGGTCTGCTCCTGGAAGAAGCCCCGGAGCGCCTCGCGCACGTGGCGCTCGATCGAACCCTCGTCGAGTGGCTTCGAGGGAGCGCGTAGCGCCTCGGCCACCAGCGTCGTGGCCCGGTCGATGAGACCCTCGGACTCCTCGGCGTCGATGAAGCCGCTCGTGACGATCTCCGGGTCCCCCAGCGCCTCGCCGGTCGCTCCATCGAACGGCACGACGACCACCACGAGCCCCTCGCGTGCGAGCTTCCGGCGGTCGCGGAGCACCGCACTGCGGGCGTCCCACAGCCGCAGGCCGTCGACGTACACGTGGCCGGCGGGCACGTGCTCCACGACCGCGGCGCCGGCGTCCTCGACCTCGAGCACGTCGCCGTCCTCGATCACGAAGATGTTGTCGCGCTCGACGCCGACGGACTCGGCGAGCTCGGCGTGGGCCTGGAGCATGCGGTACTCGCCGTGTATGGGCACGAAGTACTTCGGCTTGATGAGCCCCAGCATGAGCTTGAGCTCCTCCTGGCTCGCGTGCCCCTGCACGTGGACGCCCGGCGAGTTCCGGCGCGTCACCACGCGCGCCCCCTGGCGCGTGAGGTCGTCGATGACGCGGGCGACGAGCGTCTCGTTCCCGGGGATGGTCGAAGCTGAGATGATGACCGTGTCGTCGTCCTGGATCGAGATGTCGCGGCTGGAGCGGTTGGCGATGCGCGCCAGCACGGCCAGCGGCTCGCCCTGCGCGCCCGTCAGCACGATTGTCTGGCGCTCGGGCGGCAGCTTCGCGAGCTCCTCGAGGCTCACGATGGTCCCCGGCGGCGCTTTGATGTACCCCTTGGCCACGGCCATGTTGACGTTGTTCACCATGCTGCGCCCGGCGGGAGCCACCTTGCGCCCGCTCTTCACGGCCGCGTCGACGACCTGCTGCACGCGCGCGATCAGCGAGGCGAACGTCGCCACGAGCACGCGGCCCGGCGCTTCGGCGAGCGCCCGGTCGAGCGCGACGCCGACGACCTGCTCGGACTCCGTGTAGCCAGGGACCTCGGCGTACGTGGAGTCCGACAGCAGCAGCAGCACGCCCTGGCGGCCCAGCTCGGCGAGCCGCTGGAGGTCGGTCCGGCGGCCGTCCACCGGCGTGTGGTCGATCTTGAAGTCTCCGCTGTGGACGATCAGGCCCGCGGGCGTCGTGA
The DNA here is from genome assembly GCA_022574265.1 of Chloroflexota bacterium. Classification (GTDB taxonomy): domain Bacteria; phylum Chloroflexota; class Dehalococcoidia; order Lucifugimonadales; family Australimonadaceae; genus JADFRC01. The sequence goes on from JACZSI010000044.1 coordinate 2,695, forward strand.
GCGCGATGCCGCAGGAGTCGGGGATGCTGTGGCAGACGCGGAAGTACTCGGCCGTGATGGCGCCGAACGTGAGCGAGTCGCCTGGGTTCACCTCGTGCAGCTCGTAGCGTCCGAGCCCGGAGTGCTCCCGCAGCTTGACCTGCACGAGGTCGTGCGCCAACGGCGGCGCGTAGACGGGGACGTGCAGGTCGCGCAGGACGTAAGGCAGCGCGCCGGTGTGGTCCTCGTGTCCGTGGGTGATCAGGATCGCCCGCACGCGGTCTGCGCGCTCGACGAGGTACGTCGTGTCGGGCAGCACGAGGTCCACGCCGTGCATGTCCTGCTTCGGGAACATGACGCCGGCGTCGATGACCACGATGTCGTCGCCGTACTCGACGGCCATCATGTTCTTGCCGACCTCGCCGAGGCCACCGAGCGGGACGATGCGGACGGGGTTACTCATAGATAGGGGTGCATGGGTCTGCGGCTAGAACATCGAGAGCTGTTCGGACTGCGGCCCGGATTCGGCGGGCGCCGGCGCCGCTTCGGCAGACGTGGCTTCGGGGACCGGCGCCGGCGCTCGCAGCAGGTCGCCGAGTTTCGCGAAGTCGTCGAGGATGGTCGAGCGCAGCGCGCCGTTGTGCAGCGCGGCGGCGGGGTGGTAGAGCGGGAAGAGGGTGATGTCGCCGAAGCGCCGGGCCTTCGCGCGCACCTTGCCGATGGACTCGCCGGGGAACCACTTGGCGAGCGCGTGGCGCCCGAGGGGCACGATCACCTTGGGCTTGATGGCCTCGATCTGTGCGTCCAGGTACTTGGAGCAGGCCTCCATCTCGCCGGGGAACGGGTCCCGGTTGTTCGGCGGCCGGCACTTGACCATGTTCGTGATGAAGACTTCAGAGCGGGCGAGGCCGATGGACGCCAGCAGCTCGTCGAGGAACTGCCCGGCCGGGCCGATGAACGGGCGCCCCTGCTGGTCCTCGTTGAAGCCGGGGCCCTCGCCGATGAACATGAGCCGTGCCTGCGGCGATCCCTCGCCGGGCACCGCGTGGGTGCGCGAGCGGGCCAAGCCGCAGTCCACGCAGCCGTTGATCGCCTGCGCGAGCGAGTCCAGGTCAGTCAAGCGTGTGTCCTCTGGGCCACGAGGCAGGCCCTAGTCCGTATATCCCTTGCTCTTGATGAAGGTCACGGCGTCGTTGATCGTGAGGATCGCCTCGGCTTCCTCGTCGGAGATCTTGAGCGCCTCGCTGCCCTCGGTGAACTCCTCCTCGAAGGCCATGATCAGCTCGACCAGGTCCAGCGAGTCCGCGCTCAAGTCGTCGGTGAACGTGGCCTCCGGGACCACGGCGCTCTCTTCGGCGCCGAGCCGGTCGACGACCACCTTCTGCACACGTTCCAGAACCGTCGCCATTGGCGCCTCCTTAGGCGGTGGGTGCTTGCTGGGGGTGCTCGTCTCCGACGGCTGCTCCGAGGACGCCGTTCACGAACCGCGACGAGCCCTCGCCCCCAAACTCCTTCGCCAATTCTACCGCTTCGTTGATCGCCACCTTCGGTGGCGTGGGCGAGCCCGGTCTGAGCTCGTACAGAGCGATGCGCAGGATGTTCCGGTCGACCGCCGATACCTGATCGAGAGGCCACGCGGTCGCGTGCCGCCGGATCACTTCGTCGATATCCGCCATCGCTTCGAGCACGCCGGCGACGCGCTCCTCGGCGAACGCCGCGACCGCCTTCGGTGCGTGCACCGCTTCGGCGTGCGCCCGCAGCGCTTGCTCCCAGCCGTGCCCCGCCACGTCGGCTTCGAAGAGCACCTGGAGCGCCAGGATGCGCCCGCGGCGCTGCCGCGTCGGCGCTGGCTTCTGGGGCCGCGTGGCCGCCTGAGCTGGTGCGGGATCGTTCATCGAGCTTGTGAAGGAACGCCCCGGCTCGCCGGGGCGGTGCGCACCGTAGCTTACGTCAGCGCCGAAAGAGCGTCTAGGTCTGTCACCGCGACCGCTTCGGCGCTCCCGGCGATCCGGCGGACGAGGCCGGTGAGCACGCCACCGGGCCCAAGCTCGACGAAGCGCACCGCCCCGGCTTCGGCCATGTATTCGATCGACTGCGCCCAGTAGACGCAACCGCAGAGCTGCTGCGAGAGCTCATGGCGTACCTCATCGACGGTGCTCATCGGCGTGCCAGTCATGTTGGCGACGACGGGTATGCGGGGCGGCGCGAAGTCGACCTCCGCCAGCGCCTCGTCCATGCCGTCCTGCGCGGGCCGCATCACCTCGGTGTGGAAGGCGCCCGCCACCTCCAGCGGTATGGCCCGCCGCGCGCCCGCGTCCTTCGCGCGTTCTACGGCGCGCTCGAGCGCGGCGCTCGGCCCGCCGATGACGATCTGCTCGGCGCTGTTCACGTTGGCGACCTGCGCGCCCGTGCCCTCGCACGCCTCCCGCGCGGGCTCGAGCCGCAGGCCGAGGAGCGCGGCCATGCCGGAGGGCGTCGCGTCGCAGGCGGCCTGCATCAGCTCGCCGCGGCGGCGCACCAGGCGCAGCGCGGTCGCGAAGTCGATGGCGCCCGCCGCCACGAGCGCCGTGTACTCGCCGAGGCTGTGCCCCGCGGCGAAGGTGGCCTGCGGAGCAGCGTCGCCGAACCGCTCTTCCATGGCCCGCAGCAGCGCGATGCTGACCGTGAGGATGGCGGGCTGCGCGTTGTGCGAGCGGACGAGCTCCTCGGCCGGGCCTTCGAGCACGATGCGGCTGAGCGGCATGCCCAGCACGTCGTCGGCCTCGTCGAAGACGGCGCGGGCGGCGGGCGACGATGCATACGCCGCCGCGCCCATGCCGACGGCCTGCGCGCCCTGGCCGGGGAAGAGGAACGCGGTGGGCTCAGCCATCGGCGGGGCCGCCGCCGCTAGGCGACTTCGGACTCGATGCCAAGGACGTCACGCCCGCGGTAGAAGCCGCAGGCAGGGCAGACGTGGTGTGCCCGCATCGGGCGGTGGCAGTGCGGGCACTCCACCAGCCCCGGCAGCGTCACGTGCCGGTGGGCCTTGAGGTTTCCCTGGCGGGCCTTGGACCTTCTTCGCTTGGGTAGTGGTGCCATGGTTACGTCAGCAGCTCCCGTAGGGTGGCCCACCGCGGGTCCGGCTCGGGCTCGCATGAGCAGGTGGCCTGGTTGCGGTCCGTCCCGCACTGGGGACAGATGCCCTGGCACTCTTCCCTGCACAGCGGTGCCAGCGGCATCGCGGCCAGGCGGTATTCGCGCAGCGTGTTCGTCAGGTCCAGGACGTGGTAGACGTCGATGCTCGCGGTATCGGCGTCGGGGTCCAGCGTGGGGTCGATCTTCGCCCCCGTCACGAGGTCCACGCGTGGCAGGAATGTGTCGTCGACGCGGACATCCAGCGACGACGTCACGGGCACGAGGCAGCGGCTGCACGTGGCGTCGGCCGAGATGGCGACGTCGCCGGAGGCCCAGATGCCGATGTCGGTCCGCGTGAGCACGATCCTGCCGCGCACGAACGCCGGCCCGGCGCCGTCTATCTCGAGATCGGGGCCGTCGAGGTCGATGGTGTGGGTGGCGCCGGCCTGCTCCTTGAGGAGCTGCGCCACGTTGACGAGCAAGTCCATCCTGAGTGTCCTCTTCCGCGAGGCTCGATTATACCAGCAACAAGGGCACGGCCCTTGACCCGCTTGGGGTAGCGCCGTTGAGCTTTGCGGCCGCTTCATGCAGAGCGCAGGACCGGCGCGAGCCCGCCGCCCGTTCGTGCTGAGGCTCTCGAAGCAAGGGCACGGCCCTTGACCCGCTTGGGGTAGCGCCGTTGAGCTTTGCGGCCGCTTCATGCAGAGCGCAGGACCGGCGCGAGCCCGCCCCCCCGTTCGTGCTGAGGCTCTCGAAGTACGGACGAACGGTAGCCGGGCACCGACCGTGCGCGAAGAGTGCGCGCTGGTCCGAGCCCTGGTGTGAGATCCCTCGCTGCGCTCGGAATGACAGCGATCGCGCCGAGCCCAGGGCGTTACCCTTAATGGGTCAAGGGCTGTGCCCTTGGACCAGCTCGATCAGCACGCCGTGCGTCGCCGAGGAGTCGGCGAAGGCGATCCGCGCGCGGAAGCCCTCGCGTGGGCCGTCGATGATCGGGATGCCGAGGCTCGGGAGCTCCGCGGCCTTGGCGTCGAGGTCGGCGACGGTGAACGCGAGGTGGTGGATGCCCTCGCCGTGCTCCTCGATGAAGCGCCCGATGACCGTATCGGCGCGCATCGGCTCGAGCAGCTCGATGTGCGTCTCGCCCTGCTCGATGAAGCAGGCGCGGATACCCCGCTCGTCGCTGCGCAGTATCTCCGCGTCCGGGGAGCCGAACACGTCCTGGAACTGCTTGAGCGACGCCTCGATGCTGACGACGGCGATGCCGATGTGGTTGAGCGTGCCGACGGCGGTGTCGCGGCTGATGAGCGTCATGGCGGCCTCCGGGCGACATCCTAGCAGGCCTCCCCCTCGCGGAAGGATCGAGATGGGGCTCCGGAGGGCAGTGGCCTATAGAATATGGGCATGCCCGGAACCCTCTACGTCGTCGCCACCCCCATCGGCAATCTCGAGGACCTCACCTACCGCGCGGCGCGCGTGCTCGGCGAGGTGGCGCTGGTCGTGGCCGAGGACACGCGGCAGACGCGCAAGCTGCTGACCCACCTGGGGCTGCGCAAGCCGCTGCTCAGCTACAACCAGCACAACGCCGCCCAGCGCACGCCGCGGGTGCTCGACGCGCTCCGCGCGGGCGACGTCGCGCTCGTCTCGGACGCCGGCACGCCGCTCGTGAGCGACCCCGGCGCGGGGCTCGTGCGCGCCGCCGCCGAGGCGGGGTCGCCGGTCGTCGCGCTGCCGGGCCCCTCGGCGGTCGTGGCGGCGCTCGCAACCGCGGGCATGCCCGCCGACGCCTTCGTCTTCCTCGGCTTCCCGCCGCGCGCGAGCAAGGCCCGGCGCGAGACCTTCGCCGCATACGCGCACGACCCCCTCACGCTCGTCGTCTTCGAGGCGCCGCACCGTCTGAGCGCCACGCTCGCCGACCTGCGCTCGGCGCTCGGCGACCGCGAGGTCGTCGTCTGCCGCGAGCTGACGAAGCGCTACGAGGAGGCATTCCGCGGGAGCTTGTCGGCTGCTGCGGCGCACTTCACCGCGCCACGCGGCGAGTTCGTGCTGGTGATCGCCGGGGGCGAGCCCGAGCGCCCGGTTGCCGACACCGTCGGCGCAACCGAGGCGCTGTCGCGTCTGAAGGCCGCGGGAGTCACTCGCAAGGACGCTTCCGCGAGGGTCGAGGAGGCCTATGGCGTGTCGCGCCGGGAGGCCTACCGGATCTGGCTGGAGGCGTCCACGGCGTGCTAGAATCGCCTATCGGCCGCCCGTCCCACAGCCCACCCCCGAGCGACATCGCCCATGCCTGAGCGCATCTTGATCGGCGTCGCATGGCCCTACGCCAACGGGCCTGCCCACCTCGGCCACATCGCCGGCGCCTACCTCCCCGCGGACATCTTCGCCCGCTACCACCGCCGTCGCGGCAACGACGTGCTGATGGTCTCCGGCAGCGACTCCCACGGCGCGCCCATCACGCTCCAGGCCGAGGCCGAGGGCATCCCGCCGGCGCAGCTCGTCGAGAAGTACCACGCCACCTTCCTTGACGCATGGGAGCGATTGGGCATCACCTTCGACCTCTTCACGACGACGATGACCGAGGGCCACAAGCAGACCACGCAGGAGCTGTTCACCGCGCTCCTGGAGAAGGGGTACATCTACCCCGCCACCATGAAGGTCGCCTATTCGCCGGACCTCGACCGTTTCCTTCCCGACCGCTACGTGCGTGGCACGTGTCCGGTCTGCGGCTTCGAGGACGCCCGCGGCGACCAGTGCGAGAGCTGCGGCTCCATGCTGGACCCGGTGGACCTCGGCGACCCCGTCTACATCCGCGACGGCGAGCGCCATCCGATCGACGTGCGCGACACCGAGCACCTGTTCCTGAAGCTGAGCGCGTTCGAGGAGCGCTTGCGCGAGTGGGTGGAGCCGAAGACGCACTGGCGCCCCAACGTCCGCAACTTCACGCGCGGCTTCCTGAAGGGCGGGCTCAAGGACCGGGCCATCACGCGAAACCTCGATTGGGGCGTCCCCGTCCCGGTCGAGGGCTACGAGGACAAGCGGCTCTACGTCTGGTTCGACGCCGTGATCGGCTATCTCTCGGCCAGCAAGGAGTGGGCGCAAGCAAAGGGCGACCCCGAGGCCTGGCGTCCGTTCTGGGAGGACCCAGCGACGAAGTCGTACTACTTCGTCGGCAAGGACAACATACCGTTCCACACCATCATCTGGCCGTCGATGCTCATGGGCAGCGGCGATCTCAACCTGCCCTACGACGTCCCCGCCAACGAGTTCCTGACCCTCGAGGGCCAGCAGCTCTCCACCAGCCGCAACTGGGCCGTCTGGGTGCCCGACTACCTCGACCGCTTCCCGCCGGACCCGCTGCGCTACCACCTCGCGGCCAACATGCCCGAGACCAGCGACTCCGACTTCTCGTGGGCCGAGTACGTCCGGCGCAACAACGACGAGCTCGTCGCCACGTTCGGGAACCTCGTCCACCGCGTGCTCACGCTCGTCGAGCGCAACTTCGAGGGCCGCGTGCCGGACCCCGGCGAGCTGGGCCCCGCGGACCGCGACCTGCTCGCGAAGGCCGAAGCCGCGGTCGAAGCCGCCGCCGCCAGCATCGAGGCGGTTCGCCTCCGCGAGGCGCTCGGCGCCGGCATGGGGCTGGCGCGCGACGCGAACCGCTACCTGGACGCGCAGGCGCCCTGGCACCAGGTCCGCGACGACATGCCGGCGGCCGGCCGCACGCTGTACGTGGCGCTGTGCGCGCTCGCCGCCCTCGACGTCGTCCTCTACCCCTTCCTGCCGTTCTCCGCGCAGCGCCTGCACGAGCTGCTCGGCCGCGCCGGCCGCGTCGAGGACGAGCCGTGGCAGGCCGTTTGGCCCGAGCCCGGCACGGCGCTGCCCAAGCCGGCCCCGCTGTTCACGAAGCTCGACGATGCGGTGGCCGAGGAGATGACGGCCAAGCTCGGGACATCCGGAGGAGAGGCGGCCTCCCCGTCATGAGCGATGCAGAGGACCTCGGCCGCACGGTCGAGTCCATCTACGCGCCCGTCCGCGGCGGGCTTGATGCCGTCGACGCCAACCTGCGCAGGCTGGCGTCGGAGTCGGGGCTCCTCGGCGACGCCAGCCTGCTCGACCACGCCCTCGTCAGCGGCGGGAAGAAGGTGCGGCCGGCCGTCACGCTGCTCGCCGGCGCGTCCCGTCCCGGTCGTGAGGACGTGCTCGTGACCATGGCCACGGCCGTGGAGCTGCTGCACATCGCATCGCTGATCCACGACGATTCCGTCGATCAGGCCGAGACGCGGCGGGGCCGCCGCACCGTCAGCCGCCAGTGGGGCGAGAACGTTGCGCTGCTCCTCGGCGACTACATATTCGCCACCTCGGCCGTGTTCGTCTGCGACACCGGGGACATCGGCGTCGTGCGCCGCTTCTCGGAGACCATCACGGAGCTGGCGCGCGGCGAGCTGGCGGAGCAGTTCAGCATCCACGACTGGGGCCAGACCGTGGAGGCCTACAACCAGCGGATCTACGACAAGACCGCCTCGCTCTTCACGACGGCGGCGGAGGCTGGAGCGCGCTTGAGCGGAGCGCCGGACGACGAGGTCGAGGCCTTCAAGTCCTACGGCTACAACCTGGGCATGGCGTTCCAGATCATGGACGACGTCCTCGACTTCCGGGGCACCGAGGCGGAGCTGGGCAAGCCGGTGGGCGCCGACCTCCTCCAGGGCATCCTGACGCTGCCCGCGCTGCTCTTCGCCGCCGCCCATCCCGACGACCCTGTCGTGAGGCGGCTGCGCGAGGGCAGCACCGCGCGGAAGGACCTGCAAGCCTTCGTGGAGCTGGTCGGCGCATCCTCGGTCATCGCCGAGACGGAGACGGTGATGGACGGCTACCGGCAGGCGGCTCGCGAAGCCCTCGCCGGCCTCCCCGACACGGAGCCGCACCGCTCGCTCGACGCGCTGACGGACTACATCGGGCGGCGGCGCAGCTAGCGGCTGATCGGCGGGGGAGGGCGCACGCCGTGCGCCCCTACGTCCGTGCCTCAATCGAACCCAGCGCGGCAACAGGCCCGCTCGTGCTGAGCCTGTCGAAGTACGAGCAAGCGCTATGCCCCTGACGACGGTCCTGCTGGGCAAGCCTTCCCTCGCCCCCCTTCGACGGTGCTCAGGGCATGCTTACCAGGCCGCGCGCGGGGCGCTTAGCGCCGAGCCTTCGGCAGCACGTCCTCGTTCACGACCCGCGTCGGCTCGCCGGCGGCCCACGCCTTGATGTTCTCGACCGCCTGCGTGTAGAAGTTCGCGAGCCCATCGAGGCTGGCGTAGCCCAGGTGCGGCGACAGCATGACGTTGTCGAGCGCGAGCAGCGGGTGGTCCGTGGGCAGCGGCTCCACGTCGTAGACGTCCAGCGCGGCCCCCGCGATCGTCCCTTCCCGCAGCGCTTCGACGAGCGCAGCTTCGTCGACGATCGGCCCGCGTGACGTGTTGATGAGATAGGCCGTCGGCTTCATCAGACCGAGCTCGCGCGCGCCGATCCATCCGCGGCTCAGGTCGGTCAGCGGCACATGGATCGTCAGCACGTCGGAGCGCGCGAACAGCTCGTCGAACGAGACGAACGTCGCGTCGCTCGCCGCCGCCCGCTCGGCCGTCAGCGTCGGGCCCCACGCGATGACGCTCATCCCGAAGGCCTGCGCGGTCTCCGCCGTCCGCGTGCCGATGCGTCCCATGCCCAGGATGCCGAGCGTCCGGCCCGCGAGCCCTGGGCCGACGCG
>JACZSI010000183.1 GCA_022574265.1 Chloroflexota bacterium
ACCGGAGAGCACGTAGTCGCCGATGCTCAAGCGCTCGGTGGCGAGGCCCGCCATCACGCGCTCGTCGACGCCCTCGTAGCGTCCGCACAGCAGCGTCACGACTTCTTCCGCGGCGAGCCGCTCGGCGTCGGCTTGGCGGAACGGCGCGCCTTGGGGCGTGAGCGCGACGATCGGCGCGCCCGCGGGCAGCTTGAGCGACTCGACGGCCTCGAACAGCGGCTCGGGGCGCATGACCATGCCGGGGCCGCCGCCGAACGGCGAGTCGTCGGTCGTCCTGCGGCGGTCGTGCGTGAAGGCGCGGAGGTCGTGCACGTGGACGGCGGCGAGACCGGCTTCTTGCGCGCGGCCGACGATGCCGGCGCCGAGGGGCGCGGGGAACATCTCGGGGAAGATGGTGACGATGTGGACCTGCATGGCGCCCTAGTGCCCGCGGTCCTCGCCGGTGAGCTGGCCGAGCGCGTGCGGGAGGACCGGCAGCAGCACGTCGAGCCCCTCCTGGACGCCCTTGGGGCTGCCGGGCAGGTTGACGATGAGGGTGCGGCCGCGCATCCCGGCGATGCCCCGGCTGAGCATGGCCATCGGCGTCTTGGCGACGCCGGCCGCGCGCATGGCCTCGGCGATCCCCGGCGCGAGGCGGTCGACGACGGCCCGCGTGGCTTCCGGCACGACGTCGCGGTCGGTGAGGCCGGTGCCGCCGGTGGTCACGATGAGGTCGAGGTGGTCGTCGTCCGCCCACGAGGTGAGCGTCGCCTCGATGAGGGCGCGGTCGTCGGGGACGACGACGTAGGCGCGGTGCTCGAAGTCGGGCGCGGCGAGCAGCCGTTTGATGAGCGCGCCGCTCGAGTCCTCGCGCTCGCCGCGGGCGCCGGCGTCGCTGCTGGTGATCACGCCGACGGTGTACATGGCGGCGCCATGATAGCAGCGGCCGTCGCTCCTACGCGGGCGCCTCGGCTTCGAGCTCGTCGAGGACGCGCAGGGCGTCGCGGATGTGCGCGCCCATCGACATCTCGTTGTGGCCCACGAAGCGGATCGTGCCGCTTTTGTCGATCACGTAGGTGAAGCGCGACGTGCCCATGCCGAGGCGGCGCCGCACGTCGTAGAGCTTGGTCAGGGCGCGATCTGCATCCGAGCCGAGTGCGAACGGGAGCGCGTTGGCCTCGCGGAAGCGCCGCAGCGTATCGAGGCTGTCGGTGCTGACGCCGAGGACGACCGCGTCCTTGTGGGTGATGGCTTCGTGCGAATCCCGGAAGCCACGCGCTTCGAGGGTTCAGCCTTTGGTGAAGGCCTTGGGGAAGAAGTACAGGACCACGTGCCGCTTCCCACGGTGGTCTGAGAGGCGGAACTCGCCGCCGGACTCCAGTGCGATGGTGAAGTCAGGGGCAGGCGTGTCGGTGGTCAGCATAGGTGCTCTCCTGAAGGGGTACGGGCACCATGCTAGCGCGGGCGAGCGGGTTTGTGTAGCGTAGCCGCATGGCGCTCGGCAACGTTGGCAAGGGCACGTACGCGGAGTTCGCGGGCAAGCGCAAGCTGCTGCTGGTCCCGTACGTGGCCGCGGTCCGCGACGACGCGGAGCTCGCCGGCCTCATCGCCGCGTATTGGGAGGAGGCGTTCGCGCAGGTCGCCAAGCTCGAGGAGAGCCTCGGCGCCGTCCGCCACGTCTTCCACGAGGGCTCGGTCGGGGAGGGCGAGGAGTCGGCGAAGGTGCTCGAGGCGGGCAACCCCGCCGGCTTCCCGCACGTGCGGGCGGTGATCGAGCGGGGCGCCCGGCTTGAGTCGACCGAGGACGCGGACGTGCTCCGAGAGACGCTGGACCTGCACCGGTGCATCGTGGTCGTTCAGGCGAGCCGCAGCGTGCAGGAGCGGCTCGTCGAGTGGTTCGAGGAGGCGCGGGCGCGGCGCTACGCGTTCATCGCCCGGCGCATCAGCGAGGCGATGGAGCCGGATGCGGTCGGGCTGCTCGTGATCAGCCCGGACCACCGGGTCCAGTTCGAGGCGGACGTGGGCGTGATCTACGTGGCCCCGCCCACGCTCGATCGGATCAACACGTGGCTGCGTGACCACCCGCCCGAGCCGCCGCCAGAGGACAAGCCCGGCTAGCGCCCGCGAGGCCGAGGACGGGTGCCGTATCATGTGGCCCGCGGGGTGTGGCGCAGTCCGGTAGCGCGCCTGCTTTGGGAGGCCAAAGTAGTCAATACCGCACAAATCGTCCCCCGCCAAAATCGACTAAAATGATGCCATCGGGGTGTGGCGCAGTCCGGTAGCGCGCCTGCTTTGGGAGGCCAAAGTAGTCAATACCGCACAAATCGGCCCCCGCCAAAATCCACTAAAATGATGGCATCGGGGTGTGGTGCAGTCCGGTAGCACGCCTGCTTTGGGAGCAGGAGGTCTCGAGTTCGAGTCTCGACACCCCGACCAGATAACGATCAGGCTCAGCCGAACTCGGCTGGGCCTTTTACTCTAACAAGAGGGCCTCGTGATTCGAGTCTACGCAGACATGGTGGCAGATCTCTTCCATCACGGGCACGTGCTGTTCTTGCAGCGAGCACGTGCGCTGGGCGACTACCTGATCGTCGGCATCCACGCCGACGACGTGGTTACGTCCTACAAGAGGCGGCCGATCCTCACCATGGAAGAGCGCGTGAAAGCCGTCAGTGGGTGCCGTTACGTGGACCAGGTGATTCCCAATGCCCCGCTCGTCGTGGACCGGACGTGGATCGGCCGCCACCGGATCGACCTCGTCGTCCATGCCGACGATCTCGATGAGGACGAACTGGACCGCCTCTACCGAGCCCCGCGTGAGATGGGGATCTTTCGGACGGTGCCGTACACGCGCGGCATCTCCACCACGGAGATCATCGAGAGAATCAGGCGTGCCGACGCCTAAGGGAGTGAGTCCTTCCAGCTCCTGGCTCCGGTGGAGGAAAAACGAGACCCTGACCGCGTGATCCCAGGAGCTCCCGGCGTCGGTGAGGGAGCCCTCGATGCGCGAGAGGATATCGGCAAGTTGCTCCGAGAG
>JACZSI010000045.1 GCA_022574265.1 Chloroflexota bacterium
CTCCTCGAGGCCTCGTGCGCGCACCGGCGCGTGCACCTGCTCTACGGCATCCCCGAGGACAACGGCCTCCGCTGTCCCTACCACGGCTGGCTCTACGACTCAACCGGCCAGTGCCTGGAGATGCCGGCCGAAGCGCCGGAGAGCACCTTCCCCAGCCGCGTGCAGCTCAAGGCCTACCCGGTCGAGGAGCTGGGCGGGCTCGTCTTCGCCTACCTGGGCCCCGAGCCCGTGCCGCTCGTGCCGCACTGGGGGCCGTTCGTGAACGAGGGCGTCCGTGACATCGGCTGGGCGATCGTCGGCTGCAACTGGCTCCAGGTCCAGGAGAACTCGCTCGACCCGATGCACGGCGAGTTCCTGCACAACTACTTCGCCAACTACGTCCTGGAGCGCCAGGGTCTGCTCGAGGACCGCGGCTCCATCAAGCACGGCACCTCGTACAAGGCAGCTCCGGGGCTCAAGGACAACTGGCGCGGCGCGGCCAAGATGCGGCACCACACCAAGGTCAGCTTCTCGAAGTTCGAGCACGGCATCCTCAAGCACCGGCTCTACGCGGACGAGACGGAGGAGAACTCGCCGGGGTGGAACATCGGCCATCCCATCCTCGTCCCGAACTACGAGCACGGCACGGGCGGCGGCGGCTTCCAGATCCGCGTGCCGATGGACGATACGCATACCTACTACGTCTACTACAACATCCGGCCCGCCCACCCCGGCGAGGACGCGCACCAGAAGCCGGAGGACATCCCCGTCTACCGCACGCCCATGCCGGGCGTGGACGAGAACGGCATCCCCCTGTGGGACCTGTTCGACAACAACAGCGGCCAGGACCACATGGCCTGGCAGTCCCAAGGCCCGCGCACGCAACGCTGGCTGGAGCACCTCGGTCAGTCGGACGTCGGCATCATCATGTTCCGGCGGCTGCTGAATGAGCAGATGGACATCGTCGAGGACGGCGGCGAACCGATGAACGTCTTCCGCGACCCCGCGAAGAACCAGCGGATCACCCTGCCCTTCGACCACCAGGCCCATGCGCCCGAGGACCCGGCTGAGGCGGCCCGCAAGGCCAAGGTGACCACCGGGTCGTCCGGCAAGTACAGCATCATCGGCCGTGCGCGCGCCGAGCGGGCGGGCGCGACGCTCCCGCCACCGACCCCGGCCATCGCCAGGACGATCCCGGAGAACTCGCCGGGCTAAGCCGCAGCAGGACGAGGTGCGAGCAGCGGCCTAGCTCGTCTGCTCCGTGCCGTCCTCCAGATACTGACGCACCGTTCCGTCGCGGTCCGTGGTGGAGCAGAACGCGGCCCCTGGCATCGACACGTAATCGGTCGGCGCCGCGGCACCGCCCGGGGTGGTGCCCTCCCTCGTCGTTGGGGGATGGCCCGCGTTGGACTTGGGTACGGACATGTACGCCGCTCTACGGCAGGGCGGGGCGCGGGAGGTCTCGGGCAGCCGAAGGTAGTAGTGACGAGGGGTTAGAGGATATCGCGCGCTTCAAGCTCAGCGATGAGCTGCTCGCTGGAGCGAAATCTGATCCCGTCGAGGCCGGCCCGGCGTGCGCCTTGAACGTTCGCCTCGTTGTCGTCGATCAACAGACACTCTTTGGGCTCGACACCAAGCGCAGCCACGACATGCCGGAAGATCTCCGGCTGAGGCTTCATCATCCCGAGCTCGAATGAAACGAAGTGGGGTCTCACCTTGTCCAGCAACGCGGCGTAGTGAGACTTGGCGTAGCTCCAGTGAACCGCGTTCGTGTTGGACAGCAGTGCGAGGCGGGATCGCTCAGCCAGAGAATCTACGACGTGAGCGATGCCGGGGCTCGGTGGCCCGAAGCCACATGTCATCGCCGCCACGAACGCGGGGTAGCCGGCAGTCAGGCCCACCTCTTCCACCAGCAGCCTGAAGAGGTCGTTGAAGGTACACTCTCCTCGATGTACACGGTCAAACGGGATCAGTTGCGGGATCCGTGCCCCCGCATCGACGGGGTCGGCGCACATCGCCTGGACGGCAGCGTGCTCTTGAACATCATCGTGCTGGATGAGAACATCGCCCATGTCAAAGATGATAGCTTTGATGGACATGCGATCAGTCTACGCGGCTGACACAGGCACGGCGGCGTTCGTGTGGATCAACTGAGCGCATTCCTGGGCGAAACAGGGGGGGGCATGGCTTCACTACCGAGAGCGCAGTCAGATGAAGAGATTCCTCGGCCATCGCGGCCAGCCCCGGCTTCACGCGAGCCAGCGTCTCGTAGCCCGAACGGCCGCTCTTGGAAACGGCGGTCTCCGGAGGCAACGGGGCCCGTGCTGCCGAGGCCGCCGGCGCCACCGACTCCCGGTGCGCCCGGACCTCTGCCGCCGATACCTCCGAGGTACGCGCTTCGCGGGGATCTTGAAGCTTCGGCGCCTCATGCGCCTCGAACGGTCCGGCAGCACTAGCGTCGCAGTCTTACCGGCGCAGGAAGCACCGCTCGCATCCGAGGTCTCTTCTCAACGGAGGATCCGCGACCGGCGCGAGATCGGCTGGGCCACCGATTCAGGCCGGGCCGCTCGTTAGCCTGAGCACGCCCTCTGTTCGCCCAGGTACTTGATGGTTATACTCCCACCCGCCTGGTGAACGGTGCCCGCGGATCTCTGTCCTGAGCGCGGGTCCCGTCGGGCGTTGAGGGAAGAGACCAACCGGCAACCGGTCGTGAGTCTCGCCCGCCTCCGGCTCCGGCAGTACCAGGGCGATATCCAGGGAGAACACCCTCCGGGCGCACAGCCTGCCCGACGCCCGACAAAGGAGAACCCCCCCGTGGCTGTGCGGAGGAGAGCGGACGCGGCGGCGAAGGCCCTCGGTGTCCGATGGACCGTGAAGCGTGTTGGCGAGCGGGTGTCTTTCTGGCGATAGGCGCTCACCCCGCTCCCGTCCCGCGCCCAGAGAAAAACGATGCCGCCCGGTGGGTGGTAGCGAGCGCTTGGCCGGCGGTGTGACACCGCCGATCCAACACACCAAACCGCCCTCTTGGAGTTGTGCCATATGCGAGGAGTTATCTTGGCTGCCGGCGATGGAGGCCGGCTCCGCCCTCTGACCGACAGTCAGCCCAAAGTCTTGCTCCCGGTGCGGGAACGCCCGCTGATCTCCTATCCCCTGCGCGCGCTGGTCTCTCAAGGGATCACCGAGATCGCGATCGTCGTCGGCTACCGGGCGCAGCAGGTGAAGGAAGCTCTGCGGAACTGCGCCCCGAGGGGCTGCTCCCTCGAATTCGTCTATAACCCGGATTACGATGACGGCAACGCGCTCTCGCTCCGAGCTGCGCGAGACTTCGTGGGCGACGATCCATTCATCCTGTGCATGGGCGATCACATCATCGAGCCGGCATTGATCGCGATGGTGTTGGCCGCCCGCCCCGCAGCTACCACGCTCGTCGTCGACTCGGAAGCGTCGCTCGAAAGCCAGCTGAACGACGCGACGCGCGTCCTCATCGACGGGGACAACCGTCTCGTGCGGATCGGCAAGCGTCTGAGGCGGTGGAACGCCGTCGATACGGGGGTTTTCCGGTTCACCCCGGATGTCTTCAGCACGGTCGACCACCTCTACGAGCACCGAGGGAACGGCTTGGAGCTGAACGACGTGATGCGGTTCCGCGCCGCGCACGCCCCGCACGTGGACACCTGCGACGCGTCGGGCCTGTTCTGGACCGACGTGGACACGGTCGAGGATTACCGCAGCGCCGAGCAGCAATTGGAGCAACGCGATGGCCTCCGTCTATGACGGGATCGTCTCCCGCCATGTGAACCGGCGCCTCTCGCGCCCCATCGCCAGACTCCTCGCTCATACGCCGGTGACGCCCAATCAGGTGTCCGTGCTCAGCCTCGCGATCGCGGCCGGCGCGTTCGTGTCGTTCCTCTACGGGCTACACATCGTCGGAGGTCTGCTGGCACAGCTGAGCTCCATCGTCGACGGCGTCGACGGGGACCTGGCGCGCCTGACCGGATCGAGCTCGCGGTTCGGGGGCTTTCTGGACGCGGTGATCGACCGGTATTCCGACTCGCTCATCCTCCTGGGCGTCAGCGTGTGGGCAGCCTCAGGGGACGACCCCACCTTCGCTTGGGTGGCTGGCTTCGCCGCACTCGCGGGCTCCTTCGCCGTCACGTATACGCGAGCCCGGATCGACGAGGGCCACCGCACGCTGTTCGACCGTGGCCTCGCGTCGCTGGCATCGAGAGACGTCCGGCTGCTCATCGTTATGATCGGCGGCGTCGCGGGGATCGGCATCCCAACCTTGGTCCTGATCGCCCTCCTCACGAATATCGTGGTCATCCTGCGCGTGGTGCAAGCCCGCTCGGCACTGAAGTAGGCTCCGCGGTCGCCGCACCGCTCGGGCCGCGGACCCTGTTTCATGCGACGCTGGCGTGGCCGCTGTCGAACGACAGCTTGAGTGGTGGCGGTCTGCTGGAGCCGCAACCGTCTATGATCGTGCGGACGGCCGGCTCGACGACCAACGCTCCGGTGAAGCGGCGAAGCACGGGCAGGGTCTGGATCCATCTCCCGAGGGGCTCGCCGGATGAACCACCCGAGGGGCCACAGAAAGAAGGAACCCCATGACCAGGATCCGTGGTGCTGCGAAAGGCGAAGTCCCCGACGACATCAGGGCGATCTACGAAGAGCAGGAGCGTGACCGAGGGGCGCCGCTTCCGAATACACCTGTCTACGCGCTGAGACCCTCCATCTTCCGCGGCCATCGGGCCCTCGCAGCCGGGATCGAGGAGTCTGGGCTGCTCGATGCCCAGCTGAGGAGGCTGGCCACGCTCCGGGCCGCCTTCATCAACGGTTGCCCCTTCTGAATCGACAGCAACGCGTCCGGTGCGACGCGCAGCGGGATGTCCCCGGCAAGGCTCGCGGAAGTGAACCAGTGGCGGAAGAGCAGCGCATACGACAAGCGAGAGCGGTTGGCCCTGGAGCTGTCCGAGCGGATGACCTACACCCGCCGGCAGGTGACCGGCGCCTTCTTCGCCCGGCTGCGCGCCGAGTTCAGCGAGGAAGAGCTCGTGGAGCTTGCCGCGGCGATCGCGCTCGAGAATTTCCGGAGCAAGTTCAACCCTGTTTTCGCGATCGAGTCTGGAGAGTCGTGCGACCTCCCCTGGGTCCAGCAAGCGGCCCAGCAAGCCGCCGCCCGTCTTCACTAGTCCCCAACCTGGCCGCGGCCAACGAAAGATGCTCGAATGGCAGAACCGAACGACGGGTCGGCCGGCGATGGTCCACAGTTCGGCATCTACTTGCCGAACGTCGGGTGGGAGGCCGCGCCGTCCCCGGCCGAGCTTGCGGCGTATGCCGTGGAAGCGGAGGCGGGAGGGTTCGATTCCGTCTGGGTCGAGGATCGCCTGCTGCACGGCGAACTCGAGATGCTCGAGGCGCTCACGACGCTGACGTTCGTGGCGGCGCATACCACGAGGGTCAAGCTCGGCACGAGCGTCCTGCTGGTGAACCTCCGCAACCCCTTGTCGCTGGCGAAATCGCTGTCAACCCTCGACTACCTGTCCGGCGGGCGTCTGGTCATCGGGGCGTCGCTGGGGGGCCACCCTCCTGAATACGATGCCGCCGGCGTGTCGATGCGGACCCGCGTGAGCCGTTTCACCGACACGGTGCGGTTCATGCGCGCCGCGTGGGGAGAGGAGCAGCCGGGCCTGACTCTGGACCCGACCGAGGGCTTGCCCATGCTGCCGAGGCCGGCGCAGGCCCACATCCCGATCTGGTTCGGCGGGCGAGTGGAGGCTGCGCTGGTGCGTGCGGGGACGTTTGCCGACGGATGGCTGGCGTCGAGCACGACGACGGCCGAAGCGTTCCGCAGCGGGTGGGCGAGGGTCAGAGCCCACGCGACGGCCGCGGGGCGGGACCCGGAGCAGCTGACGCCGGCGAAGTTCTGCTACATCCACGTGGACGACTCGACGGAGCGCGCCCTGGCGCGGCTGGAGGCCACGCTACCGAAGTACTACGGCCGGCCATACGACGCCGCGAGCCTCTCGATCTACGGTCCACCCGACCGCTGCGTGGAGCAGGCGTTGGAGCTCCTGGACGCAGGCATACGGACGCTGATCTTCGCCACGGTGACGCCTGATCGGGCACAGCTCGCGCGAGTGGCCCAGGACGTGCTTCCTGGGCTGCGCAAAGCCTGAGCGCCGCCTGCTCGCGGCTAGGCGTGGGCCGGCGTTTCCACTTCGGCGAGGAACTTCAAGACGTGCGGCTGGATGAACTCGCGGTCCTGGAAGGTCTGCGTGTGCGTATGGCCGGGAACCGGGAGGAACGAGGCGGCGGGCGCCAGTGCCGCGCTTCTCTTGCACAGCTCGTGGCTGTTGAAGCCCGGGTGCGCGTGGTCCTCGGTACCCGAGTAGACGAACGTTGGCACCGTCATCGCGCGAACGTCCTCGTCGGCGACGCCCCATTCGAGGTTCGCCAGCTGCTGAGCCGCATACGCATCGCCGTCGTTGGCGAGCAACCGCGCTCGCAGGTCCTTGGGCAGCGGCCCCTGCTCCATCTCCATCCCCGCCACGTAGGCGTCCATGCCAAGCTTCATCAGCTTGGCCCGGCTCTCCCAGCGCACGCGAGTCTCCTCTCCTGGGTGCAGCTGGAGCACGGGGTAGCCTCCGAGCACGAGGGCGAATAGCCGGTCCGGCCGTAGCATGCCCATGGCCCAGCCGTTGCTGGCGCCCATCGAGTAGCCCCAGTAGTAGGCGCGGTCCACGTCCAGATCGTCGAGCACGGCGCACACGTCGGCCACCTTGCGCTCGCGCGAGTAGGCGGCCGGGTCGTGGGGCTTGCCGCTGGACCCGAACCCACGTGAGTCGATGAGGATCAGCCGGTACTGCCCACGCAGGGCCTCGACGTAGCCGGTGCGCCGCCAGTTGTCGACGCTCCCACCCATACCGTGCATGAGGAGCAGCGGCGGACCCTCGCCCTCGACCTCGTAGTGGATGCGGACTCCTGCGCTGTCAACGTCTGCCACGATAGTCCTCCTCGCTGCGAGTCGCTGGATGAAGCCTCAACGCGGCGTGAGGGTACACCTTCACGGCCGCTGTGGCCCGCAGGACGAGCTTTGCTTGCCGTGTCAGCGATCCCCCGGGGAGGGAAGGTGGCCAAGAGGGCCGATAAGCCGGATCCTGTGCCCCGGCGGCAGCCGGGGCGGTGGTCATCTCTCTAGTCCTCCCGTTGCCGGAAGGATCGTGCGGCCTACCCGGGGACGCGGTCGGGCGCCGCTACCGCGCGAGGCGGATGTCCCCCTATTTGGCCTTGCTCCAGGTGGGGTTTGCCAGCACCCGGTGTCACCACCGGGCCTGGTGCGCTCTTACCGCACCCTTTCACCCTTGCCCGCCCCCGATCGAGACCGGGGACGTCGGCGGTCTGCTCTCTGTGGCACTTTCCGTCGCCTCACGACGCCTGGGCGTTACCCAGCACCTCGCCCGAGGGAGTCCGGACTTTCCTCCCCGATCAGATCGGGGCGACCACCTGGCCCTCTTGGCCGTCTCTATCATATCAGCGCCGCGGGCTGGCACGGCGCGCGTCGTGGCGTAGAATCCGCCCGCGGTTAAGGAGGACGGGCGTGAGCCTGCAAGACGAGGTCCTGCGCTACGAGCAGCAGACGCCACGCTCGCGCGCCGCCTGGCAGGAGGCGCGGAAGTACCTGCCCGGGGGCGATACGCGGACGTCGGTGTTCTGGCCACCCTACCCCCTCTTCTTCACGCACGGCGAGGGCGCGCGGATCTGGGACGAGGACGGCGTCGCCCGCGTCGACTTCATCAACAACTTCACGTCGCTGCCGCACGGTCACGCCGATCCCAGCGTCTCGCGGGCGATACGCGAGCAGGCGGCGCGCGGCACGTCGTTCGGCGGCGGGAACGAGCACCAGGTGCGCCTCGCCCGCATGCTGTGCGAGCGCGTGCCGTCCATCGAGCTGGTGCGCTTCGCCAACTCAGGCACCGAAGCGACGCTCAACTGCCTCCGTGCGGCACGCGCCTTCACGGGCCGCGACAAGATCGCCAAGGCCGAGGGCGGCTACCATGGCACGCACGACGCCGTATCGGTGAGCGTCAAGATGGGCCCGGACCTCATGGGCGACCCGCGCCGCCCCGAAGCCGTCGCCTCCACCGCCGGCGTGCCCCAGAGCGCCGTGCGCGAAACGGTGGTGCTGCCCTTCAACGACACCGTGGCCGCTCGGCGCATCCTCGAGGAGCACGCGGGCGAGCTGGCGGCGGTCATCGTCGAGCCGATGCTCGGATCGGCGGGCATGATCCCGGCCGAGCCCGCCTACCTCGCCATGCTGCGCGAGGTGTGCAGCGATCACGGCATGCTGCTCATCTTCGACGAGGTGGTGAGCCTGCGCGTCGGCCCCGGAGGCGCCCAGGCCCGCTACGGGATCACGCCGGACCTGACGGCCATGGGCAAGATGATCGGCGGCGGCCTGCCCGTCGGCGGCTTCGGCGGCCGCGCGGACGTTATGGAACTGTTCGATCCCACCAAGGGGCCGGTCGTCTCGCAGGCCGGCACGTTCACCGGCAACCCCCTGACCATGGCGGCGGGCATCGCGACGCTGGAAAAGCTCACGCCTGAGATCCACGCACGCCAGGAGTCGCTGCGCGACCGGCTTGCCCAGGGCATCAGCGACGTGGCCGGCGAGTTCGACGTGCCCGTGCGGGTGACCGGGATGGGTCCCTTCTACGGCATGCACTTCGTCGAGCGGCCGATCGCCAACGCCCGGGACGCGGCCACGGTCGACCAGGACTTCAAACGGCAGGTCTTCTTGGGGCTCATGAACGAAGGGATCCTCGTCGCATCCTACATGGTGGGTGCGCTCTCGACGCCCATGGGCGAAGCCGAGGTGGACGAGCACCTGGACGCGCTGCGCCGCGTGCTCGCGCGCCGTTAGCGCAGCTCGACCTCGGCCTCGCCGTCGGTTAGCGTCACGCGCTCGGCCAGCGTGCGGACGGCCTCCTGGCGCTCGGCGGCGTCCATGTCGTCCCACAGGTAGTGGAGCTTGTCGCGCGCCTCTCCGGCCAGCTCGCGTGCATCCGCTCGCCCTTCACCCGGCCCGCCGCTTTCGAGCGCGCCGCGCGCCGCCTCGATCTCCGCCGCGCCAGCGCGCAGCTGGCCGAGCGTCATGCCACCGCCCGCTGTCCGGCGTACGAGCTCCACGAGGCGCTTGTCGAGCGCACGGGTGGTCGTGCGCGCCTTCGTGATGGCGGCCGGGGCGCCGCCGGAAGCCGGGTTGTGCGGCAGGACCGCCCCCTCCGGCGTGAGCTCCCGGAGCCGTCCGAGCACCGCCGCCTCGAGGTCGCCGGCCCGGATGGTGCGGTACGCACAGCCTCCCTCGTTGATGCGCGTCTGGCACTGGTAGTAGCGGTACGCGCGCTGTCCGTGGCCGCCGCCCTTGCGGCTCCACGACCGGTGCCGGACAACGCCCATCATCCGCTGGCCGCAGTGCCCGCAGTAGAGGACCCCGGCGAGGGGGAACGGCTCCGCGCTCGGGTTGCGCCGCGCCGAGCTGCGCCCGCGCATCTGCTCCTGGGCCGCGCGGAACCCCGCGGCGTCGACGATGGGCTCGTACGTCCCGGGGATGCGCAGGCCGAAGCGGTGGTACGTGCCGATGTACGCGCTGTTCCGCAGGACGTCGCGCACGGCCACGAGGCTCCACGTGCCGCCGCGGCGGGTCTTGGAGCCTGCTTCGTTCAACCGCTGAGCGACCGAGCGCACGCCCTGGCGCGGCTCCATGTACATCCGGAAGATGGAGCGCACGACCTCCGCCTCGTCCGGGTCGACCTTGAGCGTGCCGTCAACCTGGAGGCGGTATCCGAAGGGCGGCCGTCCCAGTCCGAGCCCTTTCGCGGCCTTCGCCTTCATCCCTTCGCGGATGCGCTCCCCGTGTCCGCTCGCCCCGCCGTCGAGCACCCTGAGCGCGTTCTGGAGCGGGTCGGGCTTCTCCTCATCGTCGCAGACCATCGCGCAGTCGAGGTCGTCGATCTCGAGCACGCGCCGCACCTGCTCCGAGAGCGACGAGCCGATGTGCGCCGCGCTCGGCACGACGATGAGGTATCCGAGCCCCGTGCGGTGGATGTGGTCCGTCAGGCCGTCCCAGCCGGGGCCCTGCTCCGAGCCCGGCTCGTCGTGGAAGACGCCCTGCGCGATGTGGTTGCCCACCGAGCAGAACCGCTCGAACGCCTTGGTCAGGATGCCGTCCGCGCGCGTGTCGTCGGCTCGCACGGTGAAGTAGCCGAGCGCGCGCATCGTCAGTCGACCAGCAGCAGGAGGCCGCAGTTCGGGCACGGGACCGGCGCGGCGCTCGTCCGAACGGTCTGCGCGATCTTGCTCGGCACGCCGACCTGGCACGACGCGCAGGACGCGTTCCGCATGTGGGCGACGGCGCGCCCGGCGTGCGTCTTGCGGACACGCTCGTAGACCGCCAGGTCGGGGGGTGGGACGCTCGCTGCCTGCACGGCGCGCTTCTCATCGAGCGTGGCGACCTCTCCTTGGAGGACCGTGCGCTCCTCGGCGAGGCGCTCCTGGTCTACGAGCCACTCCGTCTCGGACCGAGCGAGCCGCTCGGTCGTCTCGGCCAGCTCGCTTTCGGCCTCGTCGAGCTCGACGAGCACGCCGAGCAGCACGTCCTCGGACTCCGACCGCCGGCGCCCGATCATGTCCGCGTCGGCCTGGAGGTCGGTGAGCTCGCGCGAGCTCGTGACCGCGCCGCTGTACAACTTGGACTCGACGGTCGTGATGCGGCCGGAGAAGCCGTCGATGGCCGAGTCCAGCTCGGCCTGGCGGCCCGCGATGCCCTTGGCCGACGTTCCCAGCTCCACCACGCGGGCCCGGAGGGCAGGCAGCTCGCCCTCGTTCCCGAGCCGCTCGCCGATCACGCCAAGCCGCTCGTTGCGTTTGGCGAGATCGAGGTCGATGGCTTGGAGGTCGAGCAGCTGACGGACCGAGGACATGGGCTTGGCGTCCGCCTCGTGACGAGGATCGCGCCTCGATTCTAGCAGCAAGGGCACTGCCCTTGACCCATTCATGAGGCCCGGCGCGTCTACCAGGACAGGCTGCCCTCCGTCCAGCGAACGCCCAGCACGCGGCCGAGGCTGTGCACGACGAGGTCCTTGACCTCGCCGACCTCGACTCGCCGGCCGAGGAGCTCGGTGATGGACGTGACGGGGCGGTCGTCGATGCCGCACGGCACGATGGGCGCGTACGCGGCGAGGTCGGTCGAGACGTTCAGCGAGAAGCCGTGCATGGCCACGCCGCGCGTGATCCGCACGCCGATCGCCGCGACCTTGCCGCGCGCCGTCCACACGCCCGTCAGGCCGTCCTCGGTGTGCGACTCGACGCCGAGGCCCGCCAGCGCCGCCTCCAGCGCGGCCTCGAGCGCGCAGACGTAGGCCTTGGGGCCGAGGCCGAGCT
>JACZSI010000184.1 GCA_022574265.1 Chloroflexota bacterium
CTGGATCACGGAGTTGTGCCGGTGGACTGCGCCCTTGGGCTTGCCGGTCGTGCCCGAGGTGTAGTGCATGACGGAGTAGTCGTCGCGCGTGGTCGAGAGCGGCGCGAGCTCATCGGACGCCGCGGCCATCAGCTCGCCGAAGTCGAGGTCGCCTGCGACCGGCGGCTCCTTCGAGCGCCCAGCGCGGTTGACGACGATGACGTGCTTGAGCGCCGGAAGCTGCGGCAGGATGTCGGCGATCTTCTTGCGGAGCTCCGGCTGTGTCACGAGGACGGTGGCGCCGGCGTTCTCGAGGCGGTCGCGCACGGGGTCGGGCCCGAACGCGGAGAAGAGCGGCCCGATGACGCACCCGGCTTTGAGCGCGCCGAAGAAGGTGAAGTAGATCTCGGGCACGCGCTCCATGAACGTGAAGACGCGCTCGCCCTTGGCGACGCCGAGGCCAGCGAGGACGTTGGCGAAGCGGTTCGTCTGCCGCCGCATGTCGTCGTAGGTGTACTGCGCGGTCTCGCCGTCCTTGCCCTCCCAGAGCATCGCTAGCTTGTCCGCGCGGCCGTGGGCGCAGTGGCGGTCGATCGCCTCGTGGGCGACGTTCAGTCCGCCGCCGGGCAGCCAGTCGAGCTCGCGCTCGATCTCCTCCCACGTGAAGGTGCGCAGCATCGCCTCGTGGTCGGGTATGTTCGGCGGGACGGGGAAGCTCCCCGGCTTGTGGATGACTGGATGGTGCATGACCATGCGTCGCCTCCAAGGGCACAGCCCTTGACCCGTTCGCCAGCGCCCACCGCCGAGATACACGGGCGCGGCGAGCGCTGGCCGGGTCGTTTCTGTCGTCGAGGGCCGGAGTCTACCACCGGGGCTGAGTGCGGGCGGGAGGTCTACGGCGCGCCGGCGGGCTGCCTTCGCCGTAGGCGGCTTGCCAGCGCGGCTCCCGCCAGCAGGACGCCGAGCGCGACGAGTCCCCACGTGGCCGTGCCGGGCACGGGCAGGGGCGAGATGACGTCGACGGTGAAGGTGTCCGAAGCCACGGCTCCGTCGTCATCGGTGATGGTCACGGTCACGGTGCGCGTGACGGTGCCGGGAGAGAACAACAGGTACTGGTGTGTCCCGATGACCGTGCCGGCGCCCTGGTCGACGGTGCCCGCCGATACGTCGCCGTCGCCCCAGTCGATGGTCGCGGTGTGCGTGTCCGCCGAGCCGGGGTCGGTGAACGAGGCGACCGCGAACACGATCGGGCCGTCGAAGAACACGGCCGTGTTGGGCGCCGCGTCGACCACCGGCGTAGCGTTGCCGACGGTGACGTCCAGGGAGTCGGCGTCGCTCAGAGACGCCGCATCGGTCACCGTGACCGTGACCGTGAACACGCCGTCGTCCACGTAGACGTGCGAGCCGCCGACCGTGTCTGGTCCCTGGTCGACGGTCCCGGCCTCGACCGGCGAGCCGTCGCCCCAGTCGATGGACGCCGTATGCGTGTCGCTGGCGGCATCGACGAAGGTCGCGCTCAGCGTGACGCTCGCTCCCTCCGTGGTCGCTTGGTCGGCGCCTGCGGCCACGACGGGAGCGTCCTGCACGTCGACGATCAGCGTGTCGCTCCCGACGGCGCCATCGTCGTCGGTGACGGTCACGGTGACGGTGAACAGGCCGTCCGTGGTGTACATATACGAGCCGCTCACGGTACCGAGGGCCTGGTCGAGCGTGCCCGTCGCGACCGGCGTGCCGTCGCCCCAGTCGATGGACGCGACGTGCGTATCGGCCGAACCGGCGTCCGTGAACGTCGCCAGCTGCGCGTCGAGGATCGCGCCGAGCGACAGCGAGAGGCCGGGCGCCGCGTCGACGACTGGGGTGGCGTTGATGACGGTGATCGTCATGGAGTCGCCGTTGGAGAGAGCCTTGTCGTCGGTCACCGTTGCCGAGGCTACAAAGACCCCTTGGTCGGCGTAGACGTGGGAGCTGGCACTCGTGTTGAGGACCTGGTCGGCGGTCCCCGTGGCGACGGTACCGTCGCCCCAGTCGATGGACGCGGTGAGTGCGTCCAGCACGTTGAGGTCCGAGAACGTCGCGCCGAGGCTGACCGTCGCGCCCTCCAGGACGGCGATGTCCGCGCCGACGGTGACGACGGGCGCGACTTGCAGGGCCACCCCGGCGCCGGCGCCGTCGACCCGCCCGTGGCCGAAGGTGTTGTCGGCGCCGTCTGCGCCGAGGTCGACGGCGGTGCTCGTGATGGCCGCGCGCAGCGCCGCGCGGTCGGCGGTCGGGTCGTCGCCGGGCTCGCCGGCGAGCAGGTCGGGGCGCATCTGGAGGAGGAGCGCGGCGAGCCCGGCGACGTGCGGCGCGGCAGCCGACGTCCCGAAGAACGGGTTTGGGAAGCCGTCCGCCCCGGTGATGGTGACGCCATCGATGGCAGTGACGTCGGGCTTGAGCGCGCCTCCTGCGGGCCCCTGACTGCTGAACGGCTCGATGGTGTCGTTGTCGGGGTCGGCCGCGTCGATAGCGCCGACGGAGAGCACGCCGCCTCCCGAGTCCGACTGCGCGGGGACGCTGCCGGCGACGGTGTTGAAATTGAACCGCGCCCCGCCGACGAACGGAAGGCCACCGGACTGGACGAACATCTCCAGGACATGAATGGGGGAGGCGTCCTTGAAGTTCTGGACGAACACGTCATAGGTCTTCGTCACGCCCGAGGTATTCGTGAACGCGATGACCTCACTGGGGTCCCCCGTTCCGGTCGTTGCATGGTTGTCGTCGCCGCCCACCGCGACCACCGGACCGAAGGGGAACTCCCGCAGGAAGAGGTCGTAGTCGGACGTTGCGGCGCCGAAGTCGTCGTCCCACGTGAGGCGGATCACGATTGTCCCACCAGGTGCGACCGCGACCTGGTTCGCGGCGCTCGTTCCAAGGCTCTGGGCGTCGGTGGTCTTCGCGGTCGCCTTGAACTCGTGGAGCCGGCCGGCCACGCTCGTGAAGGGGGCGCCGTCGACGCCCGAGTC
>JACZSI010000046.1 GCA_022574265.1 Chloroflexota bacterium
GTAGAGGTCGATGCGGTCGAGCAGCGGGCCGGAGATGCGCTTCTGATAGCGCGTGACCATCGAGGGCGTGCACGAGCACATCTTGCGCGGGTCCCCCAGATTGCCGCAGAAGCAGGGGTTCATGGCCGCCACCATCATGAAGTTCGCCGGGTAGGTCACGCTGCCGTTGGCCCGGCTGATGGTGACGACCTTGTCCTCGATGGGCTGCCGCAGCACCTCGAGGACGCTGCGACCGAACTCCGGCAGCTCGTCCAAGAAGAGCACGCCGCGGTGGCTCAGCGAGATCTCGCCTGGCCTCGGGATGCGGCCGCCACCGACGAGGCCCGCCTGCGAGATCGTGTGGTGGGGAGCGCGGAAGGGCCGCGAGGTGACGAGCGGCGTGTCGCTCGGCAGCATGCCGGCCACGCTGTACACCTTCGTGGTCTCCAGCGCCTCGTCCGGGGTCAGCGGCGGCATGATGGAGGGGAGCGCCCGCGCGAGGAGTGTCTTGCCGCTGCCGGGCGGTCCGACCATCAGCAGGTTGTGACCGCCGGCGGCGGCCACCTCGAGCGCGCGCTTGGCGTGCTCCTGCCCGCGTATGTCGACCAGGTCCGAGGCGTGCTCGTCGGGCGCGCCGAGGGCGGCCGGCGGCTCGGTCCACGGGACGATGGGCTCGCCGCCGCGCAGGTGCTCGACGAGCTGGGCAAGCGTAGCCGCGCCGAGCACGTCGAGGCCGCCGACGAGGCTCGCCTCGGCGGCGTTCGTCTCGGGGACGGCGACCGCGCGCAGCCCCCGGTCGCGCGCGAGCCCCACCATGGGAAGCACGCCGTCGGTGTGGCGGAGCTGCCCTTCGAGCGACAGCTCTCCCAGCAGCGCCGTGTCGTCCAAGCACGCGTCGAGCTGTCCGCTGCTGCCGAGGATGCCGACGGCGATGGGCAGGTCGTACGCGGGCCCCTCTTTGGGCAGGTCCGCCGGCGCGAGGCTGACGGTGATCCGCCGCATGGGGAACTCGAACCCGGAGTTGCGGATCGCCGCACGGACGCGCTCGCGCGACTCCTGCACGGCGGTGTCGGGCAGTCCGACGACCGTGAAAGCCGGCAGGCCGGCCGAGATGTCGACCTCGACATCGACGATCCGTCCTTCGAGTCCCACGAGCGCACAGGTCTTCGCTTTGGTCAGCATCGGTCTCCCTCAAGCAGGACGCACACGCGTCCGCAGCGACGCGCGAAGCTTAGGCAGACCCCCCTATCCGCGAAAGGCTCAGGTGTCACAAGGGCACAGCCCTTGACCCTTAAGGGGTAGCGCTGCTGATCCGGGCGAACGCCGTCGTTCATAGCGAGCGGCGCGCGCTCAGCGGGGTTGTGGACAAGCGCCAGCCGGCGCGAGTGAGTGGGTCCAGGGCGGTGCCCTGGTTGTGCGATAGTACGCGCGGCGCGATCTCCATGAAGAACAAGACGTTCGAGAGCTTCGAGGCGGCCGTCGCGGATATCCCCGATGGCTCCACGATCATGTTTGCTGGCTTCGCCGGCCCCGGCACGCCGCGGAACCTCATCGCCGCGCTGCTGGCGCAGGGTGCGAGCGGACTGACGATCATCTCGAACACCCCGGGGCGATGGGCCGACAGCGACATCGTCGACCTCAAGGTGCTGGTCGACGCAGGGCGCGTCCGCAAGGCCGTCGCGTCGTTCACGGCGGCGCCTCACCCATCGATGAGCGGGGTGTTCGCGGAGCTCTACGAAGCGGGGGAGATCGAGGCCGAGCTCGTCCCGCAGGGCACGCTGGCGGAGCGCATCCGTGCGGGCGGCGCCGGGCTCGGTGCGTTCTACACGCCGGCGGGCGTCGGCACCGAGCTCGCCGAGGGCAAGGAGGTGCGCAGCTTCGACGGGCGCGACTACCTCCTCGAGCTGCCGCTGCGGGCCGACTACGCGATGCTCCGCGCACACCGCGCCGACGCGCTCGGCAATCTGCAGTACGTCCACACGCAGCGCAACTTCGGTCCGATCATGGCCCGCGCCGCGCGCATCACGATCGTGGAGCTCGATCTGCCCATCGTCGCGGCCGGCGAGATCGACCCGGACCACGTCCACACGCCGGGCATCTTCGTCGACCGCATGGTGGTCGTGCCGGCGGACGCGATCCAGGAGACGGTCCGGAATGGCTAGCCGGGAGCCGCTGAGCCGCCAGGCGATGGCCGACCGCATCGCCATGGAGTTCGAGGACGGCTGGGTCGTCAACCTGGGCGTCGGCATGCCGACGCTCTGCTCGAACTTCGTCCATCCCGAGCGCGAGATCACCTACCAGTCGGAGAACGGCCTCGTGAACTACGGGCCGCTCGCCGTGGAGGGCGAGGAGGACCCGAACCTCGTCAACGCGGGCGGGCAGTACGTGATCCCCATCCCCGGCATGGCGGTGCTCGACCACGCCGACGCGTTCGCGCTGATCCGCGCTGGGTACGTGGACGTGACGGTGCTGGGCGCGTACGAGGTCGCGGCGAACGGCGACCTCGCGAACTGGCGGCTCGCCGGGCGTAAGGGCGGCGGCATCGGCGGCGCGATGGACCTGGCCGTCGGCGCGCGCAACGTGTTCGTGATGATGGAGCACACGACCCGCGAGGGCGCGCCGCGCATCGTCGAGCGGTGCGCGCAGCCGATCACGGCGCCGGGCGTCGTCAAGCTCGTCGCGACGACGCTCGGCCTGTTCGAAATCACGCCGGATGGCTTCGTGCTCCGCGAGATCGCACCCGGCTATACGCCGGACGAGGTGCAAGCAGCCACGGGCGCGAAGCTCATCGTGCCGCCGGACATGCGCGAATTCCGAACGAGGGAATGACCGCGAGGGCGCACGCCGTGCGCCCCTACACGGGCAGTCGGTTCCCGCGCTGGTGGGTTATTCCATCCAGGTGCACGTGACCGTGGACGTGACGCCCGGGACGGGCCGGATCTTCTCGCGCAGGATCTGCGTCACGTACTCGGGCGCGTCGGCCTCGAGCTCGACGACGATGTCGTAGGGACCCAGGACCTCGCGGACCCTCGCGCCGGGGATGGCGGACAGCCGCTCGATCACGGCCTCCGTGCGGGCGGGCTCCGTGTTGATCAGGACGTAGGCGTGCGCGACGCCACCGGGATGATGCTCGGCCATGGCTCCACCTCCTCTACTGGCTCGGCCGTAGGACCCCTTGCATGAACTCCGTCGCTATGGCGATGCCCCGCTCGTCGATGCCGTGGGCGAGGCCCGGCAGCAGGTGCATGGCCACGGGGATGCCCGCCGCCGTGAGCTTCGCCGCGGCCGCCTCGGTCTCCGCCGACGGCAGGACCGCGTCGTCGGTCCCGTGGATGAGCACGAACGGCGGCTTGCTCGCCACCTCGGCCTCCAGCGTGTCGCCGGTGATCATCGCGCCGCTGAGCGCGACCACGCCTCCGAGGGCCGCCTGGCGCCGCGGCGCCGTGTGGATCGACACGATGCTCCCCTGAGAGAAGCCGAGCAGCACGCAGCGCGAGGCGTCCAGCCCGTAGCCGTCCAGCAGCTCGTCGATGAAGGCGTTGACGACCGGCTCGACCTTGCGGACGCCGTCGGCCCTTTCGTCCCACGGGATCCGCGCGTACCACTGCCGCCCGGCTGGCGCATCGGCGTACGGCGAAGGCGCATCGGGCGCGTGGAAGGCCGTGTCCGGGAGCGCGCCGGCGAAGCGGTCGGCGAGCGAGATGAGGTCGTTGCCGTTGGCGCCGACGCCGTGCAGCATGACGACGAGCGAGGCGGCCGGTCCGCCTGAGGCGGGGTCTCGATGCGGGCCCGCGAGCGATGCCATGCTGAGAGGTTAGCACCGAGGCGGGTAGCACCGCGGGCACGCCCGTGGCGCTGTGCCATAATGTGCGCATGACGAGCGAGCGCACCACGACGAAGCGGGCGGCGGGTGCCGGTCCGCGCACCCGGAGCATGTCCCGCGCCGGAGAGAACTACCTCCTGTCGCTCGCGATCCTTCAGGAAGACGGGATAGCGCCCCACATCAGCCAGCTCGCCGCCTACCTGCGCCACATCCCCGAGGGGGAGGAGGTCGGGACCACGCTCGCCTCCGTATCCGGGATGATCCAGCGCATGGCCAAGGAGGGGCTGCTGAAGATGACGAAGGAGAAGCAGATCGTGCTGACGGCGGCCGGCGAGAAGCAGGCGTGCGACGTCGTACGGCGCCACCGGCTCTCCGAACGGCTGCTCGTCGACGTCCTGGACGTGCCGCTGGAGAGCGCCGAGGCGGAGGCGCACGCGCTGGAGCACGCCATCTCGCCCGGGCTTCTCGAACGGATCGAGGAGAAGCTCGGCTTCCCCGACACGTGCCCCTACGGCAGGCCGATCTACCGCGACAGCGAGGTGGTCCTGCGCCGCGACACACCGGGCACGATCCCGCTGAGCGACGCCAAGAGCAACACCGCCTACGTCGTCACGCGCATCCCGGACGAGGACTTCCCGCTGCTGCAGTACCTGGTCGAGAACCAGATCCTTCCCGGCCAGCGCATCTCCGTCGAGGACGTGGCGGGCTACCGGGGCGTCGTGGACGTCGCACGCGACGGGGAGAAGGTCTCGCTCGGGATGGACGTCGCCTCGCGGATCCGCGTCAAGCTCGCCTGATCGCCCTCAGGCCTGCCTGAACGCTGGAAGCACCTCGGCCTCGAACCGCGCCCACTGCGCCTGCTGGTCCCACGAAGCGAAGCGCACGACGAGCTCGCGCGCGCCGGCGTCGGCGAACGCCTGCATGCGGTCGACGACAGCGTTTGCGGGCCCCCACGGCCCCCAGCGCTCGGCCCAATGCCGCACGCCGTAGTAGGCCATGAGGAAGTCGTCCGCGTCGGCCTGCGCCCTTGCCGCGTCGTCGTCGATGTTCACCGTCATGTAGTAGACGCGCTCGAGCTTCGCGGGGTCACGGCCCTCGGCTCGGGCGAGCTCCTCGACCTTGGCGATCGTCTGCGCGAACTCGTCCGGCGAGTCGCTGATGCCCATGATGCCGTCGCCGTGGCGCGCGGCACGCAGCGCCTGCGCCTCGGAGCCCGTGCGGTAGTGGGTCGCCAGCAGCATCGGTATGCCGCCCGGCTGCACGGGCCGGGGGTAGAGCGTCACGTCGTCGAGCTGGACGTGCTTGCCGTCGAAGCTCACGTGCTCCTCGGTCCACAGCATCCGCATCGCGCGGACCATCTCCGTGAGCCGGCCCGCGCGCGTCTTCGGGTCGATGCCCGCGGCGGCGAAGTCTTGGGCCTGCTCGGGCGTGAAGGCGCCGCCGACGCCCATCGCGAGCACGATGCGGCCGCCAGAGAGCACATCGACCGTCGCCAGGCTGTGGGCGAGCGGCACCAGGCTGCGGATGGCCGGCAGCATGACGGCCGTGCCGATCCGCACGCGCGAGGTGCGCGCGGCGATGGCGGCCATGGCCGCGACGGGCTCGAGCCGCGGCTTCGAGACGAGACTGTCGCCGACCCAGACCGAATCGAGGCCGGCGGCCTCCGCGCGCTCGGCGAGATCGAGCATGGGGCCCGCGTCGACGGCGCGGCCCTCGCGCTGCGCGCGCATCACGAGACCTCGCGTGCCGAGCAGCAGGCCTATCTTGACGTCCACCGCTATCTCCTTCTGCACCGCTGGCGGCGCCCCTCCGGCGGGTGGGCGTGCCATTGTCGACAGTTAGCGGCAGGCGCGCAAACTGGCTGGGTATGGCGGGTCCTTGGACCAGCGGGATCGAGCGTCTCAGCTCGTGGCGTCAAGACAAGCCGTAGTTTGTAGCGCAAGCGCTTGCGCTCGGCGGTCGAAATCAAAATCCTGCATGGCATTGTCGAGGCAGAGCCTTGCCTGAACATTGCGTGGAATGCCAAACACGGCCGGCGTACATCGCCCTCATAGAGCTCGGGCTAGAACTGGACGAAGATCTCAGGGCGCGATTCACGCGGGAGCAAGTCCCCCCGGGCGCGTGCCTATTCATGGGCAAACACTACGCCCACTCCAAGACGATCCTGTTCACGCTTAATCCAACCCCGCACGCAACCGATCTCCCGCGCGCACCCATCGAGACCAGTCTATTCAGGGCAGGGTTGCATTGGGAGGGAGCCCGCAAGGCCCGATACCGCAACTGGACGGGAGGCAGGCACCTATTCCAGGCGATGGTGACGGCAGCACCCTGGTTCGAGCCTGAGTTGGCACAAGCAACAGATGCCTTGATCGTGCCCTGGCCCTCACGTGATTGGGCGTCAATGTTACGGTCGTCGGCCTGGCCTCAGATCAGGGACTACTCACAAAGGCTCTTTAGCCAAATCTTGAGAGACCACCACCCGAGTCTCGTGTTCACTTCAGGGAAGTACTGCCGTGATCTATTCTGGGCTTTCCTTGGCATGCGTAGGCCGAAGCCGGTTGATGTCTGGAGATCTCCTACCAGGAGGAACTGGGACGCTGAGTGGTTTCATTTAGAGAATGTTGAGGTTGATGAGCTAACCATGTCGAGCTTAAGTGTGTGCCGATTACCACATTTCTCCCGGTTCAACCGCAAGCAGTTTGCAGCTATCGGTGCATGGGTCGGGGCGCAGTTTGCCGCAATCAGGGACGGACATGAATGACGGTTAGAGCCCCAGCCAATCCGGGCCCGACGGACGACCTAAAGCCAATCGCCTGAAGCGGCCCGCGCTATCGCGAAGGAGGCGCGAAGCGCCCCGGGACCGGCGCGCCGTCGAGCCACGCGCCCCAGGCGTCCAGCGCCCTAGCGAAGCCGTCCACGTTGGCCTTCGCCCACGCGTAGTCCGCGGCGGTGTCGACGTCGAAGGCGATGTTTGGCGCGTCGAGCGCGACCAGCGGCGAGCCAGCCGCCTCAGCCGCCGCGCGGTGCTTGGCGAAGCTGTCCTCGCCGAGCCGCGGCTCGAAGGCGCACGACGCCGGCACGAGCAGCGCGTTCGTGCCGCCGTCGGCCGCGGCCTCCACGCCGACCGGACGCGCGTAGCCCTGGCTCGCCTCGGCGAGCGCGAGCACGTCCTCGCGCTCGATCAGCGGGAGGTCGGCGGGCAGGAACAGCGCGGCCTGCGCGCCGTCGGCGTACGCCGTGCGCATCGCCGAAGCGAGCGTCGCGTTCAGCCCGCTCGCGGGGTCGGGCATCCAGCCAGCGCCCGCGGCTTCCGCCACGCGCCGCACGGCGTCGTCGCCGCCCACCACGGTACACGCGGCCACGGCTCCAACGGCCGAGCGCACGACGCGGTCGAGCATGCCGAGGACGGCGGCGCGGCGCTCGGGCGCGGGCACGTCCGCCCACAGCCGCGTCTTCGCCTCGGCCAGCGCCTTCATCGGGACCAGGACGCGCAAGCCGTCAGCCACGGCGGCTCGCTCGCGTACGGGGCAGGGCGCGATGAATCGCGCCCCTACCATGCCGCCACCCCTCCACGAAACCGACGACGTCGCGGGCCAGCGCGTCCTTGTCGTCGTCGGTCTCCATGACCGTCGACGTCACGAGCGCACGCACACCCAGCGCCTCGATGGCCGGCGCCTCGGCCGCATCCACCGTGTCGATCACCAGCGCGTCGCATACGCCGGCGTACCGGCGGGCGACGCCGGCACAGCTGACCTCGTCGCCGAGCTCGGCCATCATCTTGGCGGCCGGGCCCCGCAGCGCCTTTCCGCCGACGATGGGGCTGACGGCGATGCGCGGTCCACCGAAGCGCTCGATGGCCTCGCGCACGCCGGGGACCGCCAGGACCGGGCCGATGCTGACGATGGGGTTCGACGGGCAGAAGACGATCGCGTCCGAGCTCTCAAGCGCCTCCGCGAACGCCGGCGACGGCCGCGCGGTCTCGGCGCCGTCGAACCGCACGCCGGTGATGCGCGGCTCGCAACCGCGCCTGACGAAGTACTCCTGGAACGCGAGCTCGCCATCGTCGGTGAGCGCGACCGTGCGCACGCGCTCGTCGGACATCGGCACGACCGCGTGCGCGATGCCGAGGTGCGCCGTCAGCTCGCGCGTGACCTCGCTCAAGCTGCGGCCCGCGCGGAGGAGCTCGGTGCGCCGGACGTGCGTCGCGAGGTCGGCGTCGCCGAGGCGGAACCACGTCTCGGCGCCGAGACGGCCGAGGGCCTCGAGCGTGCGGAAGGTATCGCCGCGGATGCCCCAGCCGGTGTCGGGGTTGGTCATGCCGGCCAGCGCGTACATCACGGTATCGAGGTCCGGCGAGACGTGCAGGCCGTGGAAGGTCTCGTCGTCGCCCGTGTTGACGACGACCGTGAGCTCGCTGGGCGCGAGCACGCGGCTGAGGCCGAGGGCGAGCTTGGCGCCGCCGACGCCGCCGGCGATGGCGAGGATGTTCGTTCCCATGGCGGCCATTCTAGCGGGCCGGCCCGAAGCGGCGGGAATGGCGAACTGCTATCATGTAAGCATTACAGCATGATGGCATAGGCATGATACGCACCCAGATCCAGCTGGACGAGGCCACCTACGAGCTGCTGCGGCAGAAGGCACACGAGCGCCACGTCTCGCTTGCCAGGGTCGTGCGCGAGGCCGTCGCGCAGTACCTGACGGGCGCGCCGAAGCCTCGGCTGACGCTCGCCGACTTCAAGTGGATCGGCATGGGCTCTGTGGACCCGGAGCCGGGGCGTGTCGTCTCGGAGGACCACGACGCCGAGTGGGGCGACGTGGCGTATGAGGAGATCCGTGAGAAGGCGGACGAGCTGCGGAGGCTGGAGGAGGAGCGCAGCCGCGCGGATGATCCTTCTTGACACCTCAGGCATCGTCGCGCTTGCGAACGGCCGCGATCCCTACCACGCGCGGGCCGTGGCGGCCATGGAGCGCTGCTTGGCCGAGGGCGAAGAGCTCCTCATCCACAACTACATCGTCGGCGAGGCGGTTTGGGTACTCCAACGCCGCCTCGGCAACCGCCCGGCGCTCGCATTCTTGGAGCAGGTCGCGGATTTCGAGATGCACTGGCTCACGCCCGAGGACCACGCCGAGGCCGTTGGGCTGTTCGTGCAGCGGAACCGCCGCGGCTTGAGCCTCGTGGACTGCGCAAGCTTCGTCGTGATGCGCCGCTACGGCATCACGCACGCACTCGCGTTCGACGCCGACTTCGAGCGCGAGGGGTTCGCGCTGTACGGGGGTTAGCCCGCCTTCGCCTTCCGCCGCTCCTGCACTTCGGCCCACGTCGGGCCGTCGAGCGACGGGGCGCGCTGGCCCTCGTAGCGCCACTCCTCGAGGCCGATGAGCACGTGGTAGGAGCCGAAGAGCTCCGCAGCGTGCTCCTTCGCGGCGTCCATCGGCTCGGGCTCGTCCGGCTCCGTCTCGAAGACGCGGCGCACGGCGTACGTCGTCGTGCGCTCGACGGGGACGCGGCCCATGTCGCGGACCCAGCGCCGCAGGTCGGACGGCGGCGTGAGCTGGCCGTGCGGCGCGCCGGCCGCGGTCGAGATGCTCTCGTTCACGAGCGTGCCGCCGAGGTCGTTGCAGCCGGCGGCGAGCAGGAGCTGGGAGAGCTTCGGCCCCTCCTTGACCCACGAGCACTGGATGTTGTCGATCCAGCCGTGGAGCATGATGCGTGCGATGGCGTGCATCCGGACGACCTCCGCGCCCGTCGCGCCCGCGCTCACGCCCTCGACGGTCTTGCGGAAGAACATGGGCGCCTCCTCGTGCACGAAGCTCAGGGGGACGAACTCCGTGAAGCCGCCGGTGTCCTTCTGGATGTCGCGGATGTACGCGACGTGGGCCGAGCGTTGGGCGTTGGTCTCGCCGAAGCCGAACATGATCGTCGAGGTCGTCGGTATGCCGAGCCGGTGCGCGGTCTTGATGACGTCGGTCCACTGCTCGACGGTGATGCGCCCCGGCGAGATACGGTCGCGCACCGCTTGGTCGAGGATCTCGGCGGAGGTGCCGGGGAGCGAGCCGACGCCCGCGTCCTTGAGTGCCTGGAGGTACTCCTCGACCGACCACCGCGAGCGGATGGCGCCGTAGAGCACCTCCTCCGGCGAGAAGCCGTGGATGTGCAGGTCCGGCAGCTCGCGCTTGAGCTCGCGCGTCAGGTCGATGTAGAGCGAGCCCTCCATCTTGGGCGGCAGGCCGGCCTGGACGCAGACCTCGGTCGCGCCGAGCTCCCACGCCTCGCGGGCGCGGCGGATGATCTCGTTGAGGGGCAGGAAGTAGCCCTCCTCCTCGCGGTGGTCGCGGCTGAAGGCGCAGAAGCCGCAGTGCTTGATGCAGACGTTCGTGAAGTTGATGTTGCGGTTCACGACGTAGCTGACGGCGTCGCCGTTGGCGCGGCGGCGGAGCTCGTCGGCCGTGGTCATGAGCGCCGTCAGGGCTGGGCCGTCGGCCTCGAACAGACGCTCGCCCTCCTCGGCCGTGACCTCGCGGCCTCCGAGCGAGGCATCGAGGATGCGCGCGATGTCGGGCTCGACGGCGTCGAGCATCGTCTCCAGGGAACCTCGCAGGTGGGGGAATCGACCCTCACCCTCGCCCTCTCCCTGGCCAGGGAGAGGGGATGACACCAGGACGGCGGCGGGGTCTCTACGGGGCTGCGGGCTTACCATCGTTCCAACTCCTCCTTCACATATCCGTCGGCGCCGGTCAGCGCCGCGACCCGTGCCGCGACGGCGGGCGAGGTCTGCCACGCGCCCGACGTCACGTACTCAGGATAGAGCGCCGTGCGCTCCCGGAGCTCGAAGCCAGCGTCCGCGGTCACGGCGCGCAGGTGGGCGAGCTCCGGCCACGCGGCCTCGGGGTTGATGAAGTCTTGGGTGAGCGGCGAGACGCCGCCCCAGTCGTTGATCCCGCTCAGCAAGTAGGTGCCGAAGCCGTCCCCGTTCAGGTTCGGCGGCGCCTGGATGTTCATCGCCGGGCCCATGATGAGCCGGGCCGCGGCCAGCGTGCGCAGCATGTCGACGGTGCTCGGCTCGGCCGCGCCGTTCATGCGCGTGGCTGGCTTCGCCCTGAAGTTCTGGACGATGATCTCCTGGATGTTCCCGTGGCGGTCGTGCACGCCGCGCAGCGCGAGCAGCGCGTCGACGCGCTCCTCCGGCGTCTCGCCGATGCCGATCAGGATGCCGCTGGTCATCGCGACGCCGAGCTCGCCCGCCGTCTCCAGCGTCGCGATGCGCTGCTCGGGCCGCTTGGACGTCGTGCCCTCGTGCGGGCCGCCCTTCTCGTGCAGCCGCAGGCTCGCGCTCTCGAGCATGATGCCCATGCTGGCGTTCCACGGCGCGATCGCCGCCATCTCGTCGCGGGAGAGCAAACCGCAGTTCACGTGGGGCAGGAGACCCGTCTCTTCGAGCACGAGCTTCGATATCGCGGCGACGTATTCCGGCGTCGAGCCGTAGCCGAGCCGTTCGAGCGTCGCGCTCATCTCCGGGTGCCGCCACTCCGGGTGGTCGCCAAGGCTGATCAGCGCCTCCTTGCAGCCGAGCTC